>JBOHCP010000175.1:0-8793 GCA_050698875.1 Streptosporangiaceae bacterium
GCTGTAGGTACCGCGCGCGGTGAGATGAGCGGCCGGGATGTCGTAAGCGGCAAAGGCCGAGTGCAGCAAGCCGATCTTGAACTTGCTCGGCTGGGCGTCGGAGAAGAAGGCGCCGTGGTCGGCGTCGCAGTGCATCCGGACACCGAGGATCTTGCCGTCCCGGCGCAGCGCCATCTCGCCGTCCAGGTAGATGTCGCGGGCGAAGCCGGTGGAGATGAGATTGCCGGTCTTGTCCTCGATCCACTTCACTGGCCGCTCGAGCAGGATCGCAGCCAGGATCGAGCAGACGTAGCCGGGATACACCGGGACCTTGTTGCCGAAGCCGCCGCCGATGTCCGGCGAGATGATCCGGATCATGTGCTCGGGCAGCTCGGCGACCATGGCGACGGCGGCCCGGATGATGTGCGGCGCCTGCGTGGTCATGTAGACCGTGAGCTTGGACGTCGCCCGGTTGAAGTCGGCGATAGAGCCGCAGCACTCGATGGGGGACGGATGCGAGCGCGGGTAGTGCAGGTGGATCTTGGAGATTACGTCCGCCTGGGCGAACGCGCCTTCGGTACCCGCCGCGTCGCCGACTTCCCAGCGGTAGATGACGTTGTCCGGCTGGTTCTCCTTGTCGTCCCTGATGACGGGGGCACCGGCCGCGACGGCCTGCTGGGGGTTGACGATGGGAGGGAGCGGCTCGTAGTCGACGACGATCGCCTCGCAGGCGTCCTTGGCGATGTACGGGTCATCGGCGATGACGCACGCGACCTCCTGACCCTGGAAGCGCACCTTGTCGGTGGCGAGCACCGCCTGAGTGTCATAGGAGAGGGTCGGCATCCAGGCCAGGTTGCGGGTGGCCATCATCTCCCCGGTCAGCACCAGGTGCACGCCGGGGATGTCCCACGCCTTGCTGGCATCGATCGACTTGATCCTGGCGTGCGCCAGCGGGCTGCGCAGGATCTCCATGTGCAGCATGCCGGGCAGCACGATGTCATCGGTGTAGTTGCCCTTGCCGCGGATGAAACGGCTGTCCTCCACTCGCTTGCGGCTGGACCCGATGCCGCCGATCTTTATCTCGTCTACCGCTTGCGACATGACCCGGTCTCCGCTTCTACTCCGGCGCCTGCGACCGCAGCTTTGCCGCCGCCCACAGCACCGACTTCACGATGTTCTGGTATCCGGTGCAGCGGCAGAGGTTGCCTGACAGCGCCCAGCGCACGTCTTCCTCGGTGGGGTCGGGAACGCGGGCAAGCAGCGCCTTCGCGGCCAGCATCATGCCTGGCGTGCAGAACCCGCACTGCAGCCCGTGTTCCTCCCTGAAGCCCTCCTGCAGCGGATGCAGCTCGCTCGCCGTCGCCAGGCCCTCGACGGTCTGCACGTCGTGTCCGTCGGCCTGGACGGCAAGCATCGTGCACGACTTGACGGCCGTGCCGTCGAGGAGCACGGTGCACGCGCCGCAGTTGGTGGTGTCGCATCCGGTGTGGGTGCCGGTCAGTCGTAGGCCGTACCGGATCAGATGGGCCAGCAAGAGTCGCGGCTCAACCTCGGCCGTCTTCTTCTCGCCGTTGATTGTGAAGGAGATCCGGCGTACCGGGACGTCGCCGGGGACCTCCCGGGCCGGTTCGGAATACAGCGTGGTCATCTCAGGCCGCCCTCTCCGCCGCCGCGCCGTCGATGCGGCTCAGGATCCGTCGGACGAACGTCTCTACCATGTGCCGCTTGTACTCGGCGCTGCCGCGGTGGTCGGTCCGGGGTCTGGCGGCCGCGCCAGCCAGCGAGGCCGCCTCGCCGATTGACTCCGCGGTGAGCGGGCGCCCGGTGAGCGCCGCGGCCGCCTCGGTGGCCGCGATGGTCGAGCCGCCCACTCCGGTCAGCGCGACCCCGGCCCGCGTCACGAGCTCGCCCGCGGTCTCGACCGATACCGCGACGCCCACCGTTGCGAAGTCGCCGACCCGGCGCTCGAGCTTGAGGTAGCCGCCAGCCCGCTGACCGTGCGCTGCCGGGATTACGGCCTCGACGGCGACCTCGTCGGGCAGTAGCGCGTTCTCGAACGGGCCGCTGACGAAGTCGGCCATCCGGATGGCCCGCCGTCCGGCCGGGCCTTGCGCGATCACAGAGCCGTCGAGCGAGAGCACGACCGAGGCCCAGTCCCCCTGCGGGTCGGCGTGGCAGAGCGAGCCGACCAGCGTGCCCCGGTTGCGAACGATCGGGTCGGCTATCAGCGGCGCGGCTGCTGCCATGGTCGGCTGGGTGGCCGCCAGTTGCGGCGAGTGCTCCAGGTCGGCGTGTCGGCACAGCGCGCCGATGCGGAACGTGCCGTCCGGGTCCGCCCGGTGATAGGCAAGGCCCGGCACGTTGTTGATGTCGACGACAAGCTCCGGCGCCGCGAACCGCAGTTTCATCAGCGGGATGAGGCTCTGGCCCCCGGCAAGCACCTTGACGTAGTCGCCGCCATCGTGCAGGAGCGCGATGGTCTCGGCGAGCGACGCCGGCGCCTCGTAGCGGAACCGCGACGGATACATGCCTGTTTCCTCCGGTCTGCAGGACGGGCGGGTCAGCTCTCGGCGGCGGGGCCAGCCGAGGTGTCGTCACTACGGGATCGCGGGCGCGCCGAGTGCGGGTCGGCGACGGCCACCGGACCCGACTCGTAGTCTGGGTCGGGCCGCTGCTCCTGATGCGGCGGCCACGGGCCCGAGACCGGCTGGCCGGCCACCTTGAGGTAGTCGATCAGCTCAGGCCACGCCCAGACAGTGGGGCTCTTGCCGGTCTTGGGCGCGTGCTCGATGAGCTCGTAGAGCCGCGGATTGCCCTTGCTCTTGCCATCGGACTCGACCCGCATGCCCACACTCCCTGCACATAAGACGCACAGACGGATGTTACGCCACACCCTATCCCGTAGGCCGGCGCCGTTCCCTGATCATTCAACGACCGGCGACGGTGTCGCAACAGGCCAATAAGCACTCGCTTAACCGCCGTGGTCGCCCGGTGATGCGTCAGTTCCAGATGGTGACGTAGACCGGTGGCCGGAACCGCGATGGCGGGACGCCCGCACCGGGCGAGCGCATCAGGTGCATCGCTTCTGGTGTACCCAGGAACCGGCGCAGCGCACTGGCGACCACGCTGCGGTGCTGGCGCTCGAGCAGCGTCGAGTACCAGCTGGCCTCGGCCGGCAAGCCGGGAACGTCCACGAGGGACAGCTCACCGCGGCGCAGCTGGTGCGACACCAGGTGCTCGATCGCCGGTGCGACCCCCGCGCCATCTGCGGCGGCAGCCCACGCCGCGGTCTGGCTCGGCAGCACGCCGATGTTGCTCTCGTCGACCCCGAGCTGCGCCAGCAGCCGGCCGGTCTCGCTGCCGCGGTCTGCCCAGGCCGGGCCGACCAGCCAGTGCCACTGGCGGGCTGGCCCGCGCGGCCTGGCATCCCCGGCCGTCACAGCTACCAGCCGGTACCGGAATATCGGCTCGCTGACGACTGGCATCGGCTGCTCACCGCCCGCAGCGGGCCCGATGGCGATGTCCGCCAGCCTGTTGGCCACCAGGACCGCCTGCTCGTCGGACGGTGCGACTCCGGTGGACACGTCGACCGAGGCAGGGAACCGCCTGCTGAACGCCTCAAGCAGTGGCCCGGCCACGAATTCGGCAAAGCTGGCAGTCGCCACCACCCGGAGCTGCTCGGGCGCGCCACGGGCCGCGCGCACCGCGGCGTGGGCTTCCGCACCGAGCACCACGATCTGTGAGGCGGTGGCGAGCAGCCGGGAGCCGCCGGGAGTGAGCGTCATGCCGGCCGGCCCGCGGGTGATCAGCTGATCGCCCAGGTGCTGGCGCAGCGCAGTCAGCGCCTGGGATACCGCCGATTCGCTGACGCCGAGTGCGCTCGCCGCGGCCGTGACCGATCCGAGGCGCGCGACCAGCACGAAGGCGTTGAGCTGGGTGAGCGTCATGGCAGAGTCCAGTGTTACCCACTTGCCCGGTCCGGTCTACGGCGGGCGGGCAGGCGGCACGGTCCGTTCGTAGACTCAGACGGACGGTGGTGCGGAGGCCAGGGAGGGTTGAGACGGTGCAGGTGCCCGCGCAGGTCGAGTACGAGAAGGCGGCCAGCGTGGGGCACGCAATCGCCCTGCTGCGCAGATACGGGCCGGCGGCGCGGATCCTGGCGGGCGGGCACAGCCTGATCCCCATGATGAAGCTGCGCCTGGTGCAGCCTGACGTGCTCATCGACATCAACGGACTTACCGACCTCTGCTACATCAGCCAGGTGAACGGCGAGCTGCGGATCGGCGCGCTGACTCGGCACGCGCAGTTGCTCGACTCACGGCTGGCAGCCGGGCAGTTCGCGATCCTCCGCGACGCCGAGCGCGTCATCGCCGACCCCGTCGTGCGGAACTGGGGCACGATCGGCGGGTCGCTCTGCCAGGCTGATCCGTCCGAGGACCTGTCCGCGGCGTTCGCGGCGCTGAAGGGCACGATGATCATCCAGGGACCGGACGGCCGCCGGGAGGTGTCCGCGCGGACGTTTCACACCGGCCCCTACGAGACCGTCGTCGGCCCGGCGGAGCTGCTCACGGAGATCAGGCTGCCGACGCGACCCGGCGGCGGCAGCGGCTACCTGAAGGTGGCCCGCCGGGTCGGCGACTGGCCGGTCGGCGCGGCCGGGGCGGCGGTCTGGCTGGCCGGCGACGTCATCGCCGAGGCCGGCATCGGGCTGGCCGCCGTCGGCGCCGCCCACTTCACGGCTGTCGAGGCCGAGGATTACCTGCGGGGCAAGCCGGCTACCGCGGAGAACCTGACCAGGGCCGGCGAGATCGCTGCGGAGCATTGTCGGCCGGTCACCGACCAGCGCGGACCGGCCGACTACAAGCGGCATCTGGCCAGCGAGCTGACTACCCGGGTGCTGCGACAGGCCGTGTCTCGCGGCCGGGGAACCGCGGCGGCCCGATGAAGATCACCGTCACCGTCAACGGGTCCGAGTACGTTCGCGACGTCGAGCCACGGCTGCTGCTCGTGCACTTCCTGCGGGACGAGCTCCGCCTGACCGGGACGCACTGGGGCTGCGACACCTCAAACTGCGGCGCATGCGTGGTCTGGCTGGACGAGACACCGGCCAAGTCGTGCACCCTGCTTGCCGTCATGGCCGACGGCCGCCGCGTGCAGACGGTCGAGGGCCTGGCACGGGGCGGTCGGCTCGACCCGGTCCAGCAGGGCTTCGCAGCCTGCCACGGGCTGCAGTGCGGGTTCTGTACGCCCGGCATGATGCTCACCGCGCGATGGCTGCTCGACCGGACCCCCGACCCGACGGAGGCCGAGGTGCGCGAGGCCATCTCGGGCCAGATCTGCCGGTGCACTGGCTACCAGAACATCGTGAAGTCGATTCTGTGGGCGGCGCCGGGCGGTTCGGCCCGTCGGGGTCTCCGGCGTCCCGAGGGCACACCGGATCCCCCAAAGGACGCACTGCCATGACGGCTGACCACGCCTACGGGCCGCTCGCCCGGAAAGAGGACGCGCGGTTTGTCCGCGGGCAGGGCACCTACGTCGACGACATCGTGCTGCCGGGAATGCTGTACGGCGCCATCCTGCGCAGCCCGCTCGCGCACGCCCGGGTCGTGTCGGTCGACGTCACCGCGGCCCTCGCGCATCCGATGGTGGACGCCGTGCTCACCGGCGCCGACCTAGCCGACCGCGGGCTGGCGTGGATGCCGACGCTCACCGGCGACGTGCAGGCCGTGCTGGCGACCGACAAGGTACGGTTCCAGGGCCAGGAGGTGGCCTTCGTGGTCGGCCGGGACCGGTACGCGGCGCGAGACGCGCTCGAGCTGATCTCGGTCGAGTACGAGTCACTGCCGCCAGTGATCGACGCGACGACCGCGCTGGATGCCGCGGCCGCGGTGGTGCGCGACGACCTGCCGGGGCGCACCGGGAACCGCATCTTCGACTGGACCGCGGGTGACCGGGCCGCCACCGACGCCGTGTTCGCGACCGCGGACGTCACGGTCGGCTGCGACATGATCTATCCCCGTTCCCATCCTGCTCCGCTCGAGACATGCGGAATCGTGGCAGACATGGACGCCGTCACCGGACGTCTCACCCTGTGGTGCACGTCGCAGGCCCCCCACGCGCATCGCACCCTGCTCGCGACCGTTACCGGCGTGCCCGAGCACAAGCTGCGGGTCGTGTCGCCCGACCTCGGCGGCGGCTTCGGCAATAAGGTGCCGATATATCCGGGCTACCTGTGCGCGATCGCCGCGTCCATGATCACCGGCCGGCCAGTCAAGTGGGTGGAAGACCGGTCGGAGAACCTCATGTCGACGACCTTCGCCCGCGACTACCACATGCACGGCGAGATCGCCGCCACCAGGCACGGCGCGATCCTCGGGCTGCGCGCCACGGTGCTCGCCGACCACGGCGCGTTCAACGCGGTCGCAGTGCCGACCAAGTACCCGGCCGGGTTCTTCCACATCTTCACCGGCAGCTACGACCTGCAGGCGGCGTTCTGCGAGGTGACCGGCGTCTACACGAACAAGGCGCCCGGCGGGGTGGCGTACTCCTGCTCGTTCCGGATCACCGAGGCGGTCTACCTCGTCGAGCGGCTCGTGGACGTGCTGGCTCGCGAGCTGGACATGGACCCCGCGCAGCTGCGGCTGCGCAACCTGCTGCAGCCCGAGCAGTTCCCCTACACCTGTCCGACCGGCTGGCAGTATGACTCAGGCGACTACCCGCGGGCGCTGGCGCTGGCCATGGACATGGCCGGCTACGACGAGCTGCGCCGCGAGCAGGCCGACCGGCGGGCCCGCGGGGAGTACATGGGGATCGGCCTGTCGTTCTTCACCGAGGGAGTCGGCGCGGGCCCGCGCGAGCACATGGACATCCTGGGGCTCGGCATGGCCGACGGCGCTGACCTGCGCGTGCACCCGACCGGTACCGCGGTGCTTGCGATCTCGGTGCAGACCCAGGGTCAGGGGCACGAGACGACGTTCGCCCAGCTGGTGGCCCACGAGCTCGGTCTGTCGCCCGCCGCCGTCGAGGTGGTGCACGGGGATACCGACCGGACCCCGTTCGGCCTCGGCACCTACGGCTCACGCTCGACCGCGGTGTCAGGCGCAGCCGCGGTCATGGCGGCGCGGAAGGTACGGGAACAGGCCCGGCTGGTGGCCGCGGCCATGCTGGAGGTCGCCGCCGACGACCTCGAGTGGGAGTCGGGCAAGTGGCGGGTCCGCGGCGACCCGGAGCAGGCGCTCGGCATCACGGAGATCGCCATGGCCGCGCACGGCACGCTCGCGCTGCCCGCCGGCGTCGAGGGCCACCTGGACGCCTCCGCGGTGTACAACCCGCCGAACCTGACCTTCCCGTTCGGCGCCTACATCTGCGTCACCGACGTCGACCCCGGCACCGGTGAGGTGACCGTGCGGCGGTTCGTCGCCGTCGACGACTGCGGCGTCCGGATCAACCCCATGATCGTCGAGGGCCAGCTGCACCGTGGCCTGGCCGACGGCATCGGCATGGCGCTCATGCAGGCGATCGTGTTCGACCAGGCGGGCAACTGCCTGGGCGGCTCGTTCATGGACTACCTGCTGCCGACCGCGGTGGAGTGCCCGTCGTTCGAGCTCGGTACCACCGTGACGCCGTCGCCGCACCACCCGGTCGGGGCCAAGGGGGTGGGCGAGTCGGCAACCGTCGGGTCCCCGGCCGCCGTGGTGAACTCGGTCGTCGACGCGCTCGCCCCGTTCGGGGTCGTGCACGCGGACATGCCGCTGACGCCGGCCAGCGTCTGGCGGGCCATCCAGGGCCGCCCCATTCGCCCGGACATCGCCCTGGCCGACTGAGCAGCCTGGATCGGGGCGCCCTGGTCGGCATGCAGCGGCCGGCATTTACGTTGCAGTGAGAGGTGACGGCCGAGATTCATCTCGGCCTCGCCCGTGTGGTGGCGGATTGCCGGGTTTGCGCAGCCGTCCCTTGACCCCGAATTGATTAGCGGATGATGGAGCGATGAGCGAACTCGCCGAGCAGCTGCCAGACGTGCCCAGCCTGCTGACCGCCCTAGACAGCGTGAGTTACCTGGCCGACGAGCCGCTCGGCACGGCCCTGTTCCTGGCCACCCGGATGGGTCAGCCCATCCTGCTGGAGGGTGAGCCAGGCGTCGGCAAGACCGAGGCCGCCAAGGCGCTGGCCGCCGTCCTCGACACGCCGCTGATCCGGCTGCAGTGCTACGAGGGCCTGACATCGGCGGAAGCGCTCTACGAGTGGAACTATCCGCGGCAGCTACTGGCCATCCGGCTGGCCGAGGCCAGGGGCGAGACACCGCGCGAAGCAGACCTGTTCAGCGACTCATACCTGCTGGAACGGCCGCTGCTTGCGGCGCTCGACCATCCCGGACCACGCCCTGCGGTGCTCCTGATCGACGAGGTCGACCGCGGCGACGACGAGTTCGAGGCTTTCCTGTTCGAGTTGCTGGCCGAGTCGGCCGTGACGATCCCCGAGCTTGGTACCCGTCGGGCCGCCTACCCGCCGATCGTGGTGCTGACCTCCAACCGGACCCGTGACCTGCACGACGCGCTCAAGCGCCGGTGCCTGTACCACTGGATCGACTACCCGGCTACGGCCCAGGTTGCCGCCATCATCCGGCGGCGCGTCCCGGACGCCGGAGTCGGGCTCGCGGCCCAGGTTGCCGCCGGCGTGGACCGGCTGCGGCGGATGGACCTGGCCAAGCCGCCCGGCGTGGCCGAGGCGATCAGCTGGGCCACGGCCTTGCGGGTGCTCGGCGCGACGGAGCTGGACGCAAGCTCGGCCAGGCAAACCATGGGCACGGTGCTGAAG
>JBOHCP010000176.1:0-8786 GCA_050698875.1 Streptosporangiaceae bacterium
TCTGAGTTACTACATCACTCAGAATAACGGCGCAAGCTGCGACAACCAAGCACCCTCACGAATCAGTCGTGCACCCCAGCGCGGCGGCTTCTTGTCGTGAGCCATCGGGTCGCCACGGTGGTGGCGGCGAGCACCAGGATCACCATGTGGCCGCCCGGCTGCGACAATCAGGTCAGGGTGGCAGGGACGCGTGATCATCCCAGCGACGTGGCTAGCGCATGGAGGCGATCATTCGAGCCGCGGACACGATTATCCGGGCGGTCACCGCAGCGGACCTTGATGAAGTCGCCGCGATCTTCGCTCACTACGTGACGAACAGCGTGGTCACATTCGAGGTTGTGCCGCCGGCTGTGGCGCACTGGCGCCGCGTCCGCGACGACCTTGCGCGCCGGAAGTTGCCGTTCTTGGTATGTGAATCTGCGGGCCAGGTGGTTGGCTATGCCTACGCGGCGCCCTGGCGGCCCAAGCCGGCCTACCAGCACACCGTGGAGAGCACCGTCTATCTGGCCCCCGATTATACCGGGCGAGGGCTTGGCCGCCGGCTCCTTGGCGAGTTGCTGCGGCACTGCGCGGAAGTCGGCGTGGAACAGGTGATCGCCGTCATCGCCGATAGCGGCGATCCTGCATCGGCTGCCCTACACCGCGGCTGCGGCTATGCCGAAGCGGGACGGCTCCGCAAGGTCGGACGGAAGCATGGCCGCCTGATCGACACTCTGCTACTGCAGTGCGACCTCACGGCGAGGACCGAGTGATTCGGACTGGGGCCCTTCGCGTGCCCCCGCACAGCTAGCTAGCGGTAGTTGATGAACTGCAGGGCAAGGTCGAACTCCTTGCCCTTGAGCAGAGCGATGACCTCCTGCAGTTCGTCCTTCTTCTTGGAGGTGACCCGCAACTCCTCGCCCTGCACCTGCGCCCGGACGCCCTTGGGACCCTCATCCCTGATGATCTTGGAGATCTTCTTCGCGTGGTCCTGCGAAATGCCCTCTCTGAGGCCTACGTTGAGCCGGTACTCCTTCCCTGACAGCCGTGGCTCGCCGGGATCGAGTGCCTTAAGGGAGACAGACCTTTTGACCAGCTTCTCCTTGAAGACATCGAGCACGGCGTTGGCCCGCGCCTCGCTGTTCGCCCTGATCTCGATCGACGTCTTGCCCGACCACGTGATCGCCGCGCCGACGCCGCGGAAGTCAAACCGGGTGCTGATCTCCTTGGCAGTCTGGTTGACGGCGTTGTCGACCTCCTGGTGATCGACCTTCGAGACGATATCGAACGAAGACTCGGCTGCCATAGGCCACATCATAGAGAATCACCGGCGACGACGACGCGAGCCGGTGTGTACGCACAGACCGCGGTGCGGACACGGGATGAACCCGGGGATCACGGCTAGGCTCGGATAGTGGGTCTGCACGCCGTGGCCGGGGCCGACGGCCGTACTGCCATAATCGCCAGGTCCGTGCACGGCCTTGAGTGGGTGTGCGCGTGGGAGGCCTGCAATGGCGGAGCGGCGGCGGACGGCGTCAGGCTGAGCCGTCGGCAAGTCGATTTCGAGGTCGGGCCCAGTGCCTCCTGGGTGCTCGGGCTGCGCACTGCCGACGATGTATTCGTCAGGGTCGCCACCATTGACGGCGTCGGCCGGACTAAGGGCGATCTGCACGCGCTCGGACAAGCCGCCGCCGCGCTTGACTGGCGGCGGACGCTGGACTGCATCCAGGCGGTCCGGGAGCTACCCGAGCACGGCAGCTTCGACGTGGTCGCCAGCATCGAGGGCCGCCGGAGCTATAACAGGTTCGCCGTGGAGCGATCGATCGGCCTGGCCATCGCGCCGACGCTCGGCGCGACGTTTGCTGAGCGTAACGGGAGCGCCCGAGCTGGCGCCGACTCCGAGTTCACGGTGCGCGTCTTCGTCCACGATCACCAGGCCACCATCGCGGTGCGGCTGGGCCGCAGGCCGCTGCACCGCCGGGCATACAAGGTCAGCACGGGTCCCGGCACCCTGCATCCGCCGGTTGCCGCCGCGCTCGTCGCGCTCGGCGCGCCGACTGCGGGCACGCTGGCCGATCCGTTCTGCGGTGACGGCACTATCGCGATCGAGGCGGCATGTGCCCGACCGCAGCTGCGCATCATGGCGAGCGATGTCGATCCGCTTCGCGTGCACAATGCCAGCGAAAACGCCGGGCGGGCCGGAGTGGATATCGGGATACGGCTTGCGGACGCTGTCACCTTCGCCGACGGCGTCGCCGACGTGGATGCGATCATCACCAATCCGCCCTGGAATCAGGCGGTGAGCCCGAGCGGGCACCTGCGAACATCAGGGCGCGAGTTCTTCGACTCTTTTGCCGGGTCGCTCGGGCCGAAGGGCGTTTTGTGCTGCATCGCCGACGCTGACCTGGGCGTGCCCGCCATGGTGGCCCGGCGCGGCTGGCAGCTAGCGCTGGAACAGCGGGTCAGGCTGGCAGGGCGGGTCGCCGACGTGTCGCTTGCCGCGCCGCCCGGCAGTTCCTTGCCGGCCCTCCCCGCCGGCCTGGCGAGCTGGCGCGAGGCGGCGCTGGCCGCCGGCGTCGTCACCGAATCGGGTTTCTGACCCAGGGCTAGAGGCTCACCTCGCCACGGTGATGCCCGACGCCCGTGATCGGCGCGAGGGTGGAGCAGTCGCGCAGCCGGGCATGCTGCCAGCGTGCAGGCGGTGACGGACGATGGCTGACGGACAGGCCGACGGTATCCAGCAACCGGGCAGGCGTCGCGGGTACCGGCTCACTGCGGGCGTGTTCGTGATCATGATGCTGGGCGGGACACTGCCGGTGCCGCTCTATGTGCTGTACGAGAAGCAGATGGGCTTTGGCCCGCTCGGAGTCACCGTCGTTTTCGCGGCTTACGTTCTCGGCACGCTGCTTGCGCTGGTGCTGTTCGGCGACCTGAGCGACCATGTCGGCCGTCGCGCGGTCCTGACGATAGCGGTTGCCTGGGCGGCTGTCAGCACTGGATTGTTCCTGGCAGCGACCTGCATCGGCCTGCTCATCGTGGCACGAGTCGCGAGCGGCATTGGCACCGGATTCGCCACCGGCACGGCCACAGCCGGGCTGGTAGAACTCCAGCCACGCGGTGATCGCCAGGCAGCCGCGGTGGTCGCTTCTGGCTCCAACTTGACAGGTCTCGGGCTAGGACCGGCGGTTGCCGGTACCTTCGCCGAATACGTCGCGATCCCGCTGCGCAGCGTCTTCTGGGCGTATCTCGGAGCGTGTGCGCTGGCGCTGGCAGCTGTCGGGGTAATCCCCGAGACCGTCCGTCGTCGTGATCACCGCGTGCGCGTTCGGCCGCGAATGGCGGTGCCACCCGGAATGAGGCCCGTCATGGCGGGTGCCGGTCTTGGCGTGTTCGCCGGGTTTGCCGTGCTCGGACTGTTTAGCAGCCTTGTGCCCACATTCCTGCATGGCATTCTGGGGGTGCATAACCTCGCCCTGGTCGGCGGCGCGTCCTTTCTTATCTTCATCACCGCGGCCATCAGCCAGGCCGTATCCGCCCGGTTTCCGGCGCGGCGCAGCGTGAGCACCGGGGTGCCGTTGCTCCTGGTGTGCCTTGCGGCGCTGGAGGCTGCGCTCTTCGGCAAGGCACTGTGGCTGTTCGTGATCGGCACGATCGCGGGCGGCATTGCAGTCGGCTTCATCTTCCGCGGTGGCCTGAGTGAGCTGAACCGGCTTGCTGCTCCGCAGCATCGGGCTGCCGTCGTGTCCACCTTCTTCGCGGTCGCCTACGTCGGCCTCGGCCTGCCCGCCGTCCTGACGGGCCTTATCTCGGTGGCGATCGGTCCGGTGGACGCGAGCGCCTACGTCTCAGGTCTCGTCGCGGGCGTCGTGGTGGTGGCCTTCATCGTCGTGCTCCGCGTCTTCGGCCGGGCTGTCGCGCCCGGCCCGGCGACCGTCTCGTGTGACAGCTGGTGCCGCCCGGAGGAATCTGTTCAGGCCAGCGGCCCCGCGACTGGGCACCGTCCCGCTCAGTGAGCAAACGACCCCGCACAGCAGCTCAGGACTGCGGATTGTCCACGTCCAGCGGAACAGACCTGGCGCCGATCACCCCGAGGGAAGTGATTTGCGGTGGCGCGGCCGCGTTTGGCGTCCAGTCGGTCAGCACCCGGGCGCGGTTCCCTGCCATGCTCCACAGGTGATAGCCCCGCGTGATGGCGCCGGCAGCCGGCCCTGACAGCGGGATCTTGAGCGGGTTCACGGCGGCGGCCATCCCGCCGAGATCTACTAGGAAGCCCAGGTCACGGTGCTTGTATGGCCGAGCCGTGCCGACGCCGAGTGAGGCTGCGACGTTCTTGGCAACCTGCTTGCCCTGCCGCTGCGCGTGCTGCGCCGTCATGCCGCAGACCTGGCCGGGGCGGGTCAGATCGGGCACCGCGGCGCAGTCACCGCAGGCGTAGATGTCTGCCGCGCCAGGCACGCGCATCTTCTCGTCGACCACGAGCCGGCCCTTGGTGATCTCCAGATCCAGGTCATCCACCAGCGGGTCGGCCCTGACCCCCACGCACCAGAACAGCGACCTGGTGGCCACCTTCTCGCCGGTGGACAGCTGGACCAGGTCCGACATGGCCTCGGTGACCGACTGGCCGGTGCGGAACTCCACTCCTCGGCGCCTGAGTCCTCCCGCGGTCACGGGGCGGTCCCCGGCCGGCGCCCGGCCAGACACCGCTGCCGCCCGTCGGGGCTGGCATACCCGGCCGGATAGGCGGTGGCACGCGGACCGGGACCGGCGCTAGGGCCGGCGCCTTGGCTGAAATCGCCTGCCCGCCCGAGCGAGAGAGTTGGTCCTCACAAGACGAACGGGACCAGCATTTTCGTCGACCGTTTGTAGTCGGGAAACGTGGCCGGGAACTGGTCGGCCATGTAGCGCTCCTCCATGACAGCGCTGTAAAGGAAGTACGCTGCCATGGCTGCAACGGCTATCAGCCAGTACCAACTCACGGCGATCGCGGTGCCGACCATGCCGAGGATGATGCCCGAGTAAATGGGGTGCCGAATGGCGTGGTAGGGGCCAGTCGTCACCAGTTCTGGTTCGATTTTCCTGGACATCGGCATTCCCCAGTTGCGGCCGATATACAGCCTGGCCCAGACGGCCAGCGCCAGCCCCAGCACGAAGATGGCGAGGCCCACGCCCTCGAGCCACGGGTCGCTCACGACGGCGTGTCCCTTCAGAACTCTCAGCCGCAGCAACAGCAGGACAACGAGAAGGATCGCAACTCGGAACCCGGCAAACCGGGTCCATCCGGTTCGTCCCGCCTTGACGCCGACAGAAGCGGTCAACCAGTAAAGCCAGAAGCCGAGCCACCCGACCAGGATGGCAATGTCGACCACATGCATGGGAAACTCTTCCTCGCCGACCAAGTGCCGCCGGATGTCCTGGAGTCGAGCCGTCGCCGTACAAAGCCAGCATTGCCTGACGCCGCGTGCGGGACGACCGGCCTGCGCAGCCAGACTACGCCGCTGGCGGCGTGCAAATAGGTCACCAGGGCGCCCGCCAGCTGGCCGACCGGCTAGCTGGGCAGGGTTCTGCGAGCGCCTCTCTCCTGCCGACCGGCTAGTCCGCCAGATCGGCGACTAACCGGCCGGCGCCTGACGTTCTCAGACTTCGCCGCTCGCATCGGCGGACGACCAGTCCAGTGCGACGGCAGCGGTCCAGGACTGCTGCGGCGAGCCGAGCGCCGCGCCGGTGAACGGCTCGTAGTACTCGGCGAACGCGCCACCGGTGGCGATCTGGGCGAGCGAGTCGCGGCGCAACTCGTCGGCACGGCTGGAGCACCCGAGCAGCCGCAGCGAGCGCCACAGCAGCCAGTCGATCACCGGCCAGACGGGACCGCGCCAGTAGTTGTGCGCCTCGAACGCCGGCTCGGCAGGGCTCGTGCTCGGCAGCAACCGCCAGCGGAACCGCGGGTTTCCGCAGAAGTCCTCGGAGTCGAGCCGCCGCAGTTGGGCGGCGCGGTGTCCGGCATGGGTGGTCAGCGCGAAGATCGGCGCGAAGCCCGCGAATGTACGCAGCCGGATCTGCTCCTGCGCACGGACGTCGTAGTCGGTGCAGAGGCCGGACTCGGCGTCGAAGCAGCGCGCGAGCGCTCGGCGGCCGCGGTCCAGCCAGGCCGCCAGCTGGTCGCGGTCGCTGTCGCTGGCTCCGGCCACGTCCGCGAGATCGAGGAGCGCGACGTTCGCCGCGACCAGGACGGAGCTGAAGAAGACGTCCTTGATCAGGAACGGGTAGTGCCGGTAGATCTCCGCGTCGTCGTACCGGTATTTCCGCAGCAGGCCGACCAGCCATAGGTACCGGTCGTAGTCCCAGTCGGTGGGGCGCTGCGATGCGTCTCCCACCTCCTGGGTGTCCAGCCGGGTGTACGGGCCGGGCTTGGCGACCTCGATGCGCGCGAGCGCCCGGTCCCAGCGCGGTGAGTTGTCCGTTCCCTCCCACGGGTGGTAGGCCGTGACCAGCCCTGACGCCTCGGGGTCGCGGTGCGTGGCGAGATACCGATGCCACGCGACGACCTTCGGGTAGAGCGCCTGCAGCCGGGTGCGGACCTCGGGCCGCTGCGGTTCCGGGGTCAGCTGCCAGATCCGCTGGAGTGCCAGGGCGTGCACCGGCGGCTGGCAGATCCCGGTCGTCTGGATGGGGAGCGGTGGTGCCTCCGGCACGCTCGCGCTGTCCCACCACTCCGGTCCGGGAAAGTACGGCTCGTCCGGATCCGCCCGGAACACGATGTGCGGCACCATGCCGGTCGACCACTGCGCCGCGAAGAGGTGCTCGAGTTCCGCCATGGCCCGCCGTACGTCCAGGTGCGCCCAGCCGATCGCGATGAACGCGCTGTCCCAGCTCCACTGGTGCGGGTACAGGTGCGGCGACGCCTTCGTCCAGCTGCCGGCGTCATTGCCGTGCAGGACGGCGGCTGCCTGGTCGCGCAGCGCAGCGCGCGTGTAGGCGGTCACGCTCAAGGCGAGTCTCCTTCGGCCGGTCGAGGTCGGGTGGAACCAGGCTAGGTCGCGGGCGCGGTCCGGAAGACGGGCCAGCAGACTTCGGTGACGTGCCTGGACTCGTCGCCAGTGTCGAACGGCGAGACCAGGTACAGCTCGCGGATCGGCCCTTCCACGCCGATCTCGCGCTCCGCGACGTAGGTACCGAGCGCCGAGTAGGTCTGATCCAGGTCGCTGAACGCGCCGCGATGCCGGCCACGCCGAGCTCGGCCGCGGGTATCTCGGTCATCCGCGCCCGGCCGGTAGCGCCGACAAGCGTCGGCACCGGCACGAAGGCGACGGTGTCGCCGACCTCCTGCTCGAACAGCCCGGCGGGTAGAGAGCGCCGCGCGCACCCGCTCGACTGAGCGCTGCTCCACCGCGAGCGGCGCGGCCGGGCGCTCAAGCAGCGACCGGAGCGACGGCACCGCCGCCTGCGTGCCGCGGGCTGAGACTCCATCCGCTGCAGGTGCGCAATGGTCACCTTGTTGCGGGTGGCGACATCCGGGGCGCCAGCATGGCCCGGAAACTCGTCCAGCGGCATGTCCAGGTCGCGGAAGCGGCGGATTACCTGCGCCACGGATAGCGGGGACGGCTCGTAGAAGCGGTAGCCGGACGTCGGGTCGATCCCGGCCAGCTCCAGCAGCCCGACGTCGTGATAGTGCCGCAGCGCCTTCACGCTCAGGTGCGTGCGTCATCCGGGAGAAATCACCGATGGTCAGTCGCAGGGGCATGCCTGAGATTCTTGACCCGGCCAGCGCGCGCGTGCCGACCGGGCCGGCCCTCGGCCCGGTCAAGGCCGCGCCTCCTTCGGGGGGATCAGCCGGGACAGCACCGCGACGGCCAGCAACAGGCAGCCGAGCTGAGCCATGCTCAGCCGGAAGGCCCAGCTATAGCCGACGTGCACCGCTCCGAAGAATATGACCCAGGTAACCGCCACGCCCACACAGTTGCCGACCTGCTGCATCGTCGGCAGTGCTCCGGCAAGCGCGCCAGTTCGCTGCGGATCGACGTGCGCGAGCACGGCAGTCGCGATCGGAGTGAGCACCAGCCCCATGCCGGCGCCGACCGGAATCGGGCCGGGTACTAGCCAGAGCGCCGAGGCGGCTCCGACGCCGTGCAGCAGCCCGACGGTGAGCAGCAGCACGCCCTCGCCGGCCGCCAGCGTGACCGCTCCGATGGTGATCAGACCGGCCGTGACGCAGCGTCAGGGCTGGCGCCTGCAGCGAGGCAGCGAGATAGGAGACAGCCAGCACCGGAGAAGATCAGGCCGGCCTGCAGCGCAGTCAGGCCCAGGCCGGCCTGCAGGTAGAGGGCGAGGACCTGGAAGAACGACGCGCGACCGCACCAGAACGCGAGCTGGGTCGCGAGGCCCGAGGCCAGCGCCCGGCTGCGGAACAGGGCGGGATCAAGCAGCGGCGCACCGCCGCCGCCGGCAGTGCGGAGCTCGGTGGCGGCCAGCAGGCCGAGCAGCACGGGCACCGCCGCCAGGCTCGCCTGCGTCCAGGCCGGCCAGTGCAGCTGAGTGCCCGCGACGAGCGGGAGCACGAGCGCGGTCAGCGCGAGCGTGACCAGGGCCATGCCCGGCAGGTCGAGCGCGATCGGGAGGCCGCCGAGTAGCTGACCGCCCGCCGCCGCCAGGCCCATCACCAAGCCGTAGACGGTGATCGCCCGCACCCTGGCCTGACCGGGATAGGCGACTCCGATGATCGCGAGCACGGTAGGGCTGATGAATGCGCCGCCGATACCGTGCGCTATCTGGTCGCCGACCAGCACGCCCGCGCTGGGCGCCAGGCCGCACAG
>JBOHCP010000177.1:0-8741 GCA_050698875.1 Streptosporangiaceae bacterium
GCCCTACCCATCCAAGGCCGACGCGTCCGTCGCCGTCGCCGTCGCCGACGACGCGAGCCTCAGCCGTGTCAAGCCAAGACCGTTTGCGTTCCGCTGGTGCTGATCACCGGCGTGTGCTGGCGGTGAGCCAGCAGCTTCCCGGCCCGGGCGCAGTCGTCGGCCGACAGCAGGCCCGCCCGGGTGAGCTGGCGGGCGATGCCGGCTGACCGGGTGAGAGCCGCGGCATGGTCGAAGGCCAGGCCGGGGATCTTCGACAGCACCGGGTCTTCGATCACGCGGGCAGTGTCGATACCGGCCAGGTCTTCCAGGAGCGCCGCGATGCTGCCGGCCAGCGCGACCGGCAGCAGTGCGCCGCCGTCAGTTTCGCTCCAGCGTGCGGCGAGGTCGTCGCCGTCGTAGCGGGGCAGGACGAGCAGCCCCCGGCCAGGGTCGATGGTGATCGCAGCAGGAAGCAGCAGCGTTGTGAAGCGGTCGTTGCAGGCAGGCGCCAGCCAGGCCAGGATCCGGTAGATCGCGATCTCCCCGGGGCTGGCGCCCCGCTTGACGTATCTCCGCCCGGCCACAGGCCGGATGCTACCCGCGTGCCGGCAGGCCAGGGGGTTGAGCACGCACGCCGGCCGAACGCCGCGGCGCCGTTGCCTGGCGGCCCTGGCCGTCCACACCCGGCCGCAGAGATCGCCGCGCCGGGGAAGCCTGTGGTGTCCGCCTTGGTGCAGCGAGGGCGGAAAGGTGAGCGGATCGCTGGCGCGCGCATGTTCAGTGTGCGCAGCGGCGTCGCAAAGATCGCGGTGACCGCTTCCGAAGGCCTTCGGCTAGCGCGTCGAGGTCGACAGCGGCATTCTCGGGGGGCGCGCCCTGCGGCATCGCGTTCGCAACCACCCACCGGGGCACGACCCCTGGACCGCAGACCTCGACACGGTATCGCGCGCTGAGTTCGCCCGCAGCCTCGGCGGGCAGGCGGCGATCCGGCGATAGCAGAGCCGGTGTCGCGAGCCGCAGTATCTCCATCTTCTGAGCGCGCACGCCGCGCGAATCGACGAACACCCGGCCGGTGCACGCGACTTCGGCGTAGACGGCGGGATCGCGGTCATGCGCGCTGTCGCTGAGGTAACCAGACAGCGAGTCGAGCGTCCCTTCGATCGCCGCATGCAGGCCGCATCGGCAGCCCGGAGCGGGAGCCGGATGGTCCGCCTGGTAGCAGACGGCCTGAATGGTCCGCGACGGGAAGCACTCGTAGGCCGGGTTGTGGATGAGGGGCGCGGACAGCACCATGCTTCCCGGTCGGAGCAGCGCACCCGGAACAGCCGCCAGCCGATGAGTGGCCGCTCCGCTGGAGAGTGCAGCTCTCGCTCCTCCATGCACGTGAGCATGCCAGTCCCTTCGCTGGCGAGCATCACACAATTCTGCCCGGCTTCCACGCAGCCGCAGGGCCGCCGGTGAGCTGAGCGCATCGCCCCTGCAGAGGCACGCCCTGTCGGCGCCGCGCAAGACCGCCCGGCTGGCCGGGAGCAATGACCAGCATCCCCGGAACAGTTCGTTGCCGTGACGTGCCGCCGGTTGCCCGGCACGGCTCGGCCCTGCTTTCGATGACCTATGTCATGGGTCCGTGAGATCGCGGCTGAGCGCGCCGTGCGGCCGGGATAGCCGCGCATGCAGGTGACAAGTGCGCCGTCGATGGTCAAGGCCCGACAGATGTGCTGCGGCGGGGCGGGCCGGGCTGCCTCGGCCTTGCCTGCCCCGGATAAGCGGTAACCCCGGGCATCGGGCAGCCGTGACGGCCGCTGGCTGGCTGCCCGGTGTTCAGCCGCGGTTCAGCAGGGCCGACATTCTGTCCCGCCATATCCGGTGGAAGCTCAGATCCCATGCCTCCCGGACGGGGAAGACCCGGCCGCCGGGATGAGCGGCCAGCCATCCCTGAACCGACTCGGCGGAGGAGTAGAAGGGGCACTGCGCGCACATGGTGGCGTCGGCCTCCCCGATGGTCATCCCCGCCAGCCGGTCGAATTCCTGCGGCGGGAGTATCGGCACGACGACGCCCGCAGGATCGACGCTCTCGACGCGGCTGGCGGTGAACACGAGCCGGATGGGCGTCCCGGTCGCCGGGCAGGTTTCCTCGACCTGAAGGGACGGGCGGATCAGCGGCGCGTAGAGGAAGACGTCAGGCGCGCACCCGGTCATGCCGAACCGCCGGTCACCGATCTGGAGCCAGCGCCGGGGAGCTGATTTCGCGCGGTCCGGGTTGAGCCAGGTGATGAGCCCATCCTCAACCCGGACGAGCGGGTCCTCAACCGGCGCCGCAGTCGTGCAGTGTCCCAGCGCACGCGTCTCGACCTCGCTCACGGGACGGGCCAGAACCTCGGCGAGTCGCAGGCTGGCGACGGGTCTCTCGCCGAAACTGGTCAGCACGAGCACCGCGACGTGCACGGGCAGCTGCTGGTTGTCCCGGAGCCTTCTGTTCCATCCGGCCGTGAACTCGGCGAGACTTGCGTCGTTGTCGGGATTGATGCTGCTCATCCTGTCGCTCCTTTCCGGGTGATTGCTGATCGATGGTGGTCTTGAGTGACCGGCATCCAGAATGTGCGGTTGGTCGCTGCGCTGGCCGGGCGGTGATCATTGATTGCCTCAGGTAACGGGCGGGTGCGATGGGCCCGCGGCCGTGCCGTGATCAGTCTTTGCGGGTTCAGCAGGGCCGACATGCGGTCCCGGTAGTTGCGATAGGGGCTCAGGTCCCACGCCTGCCTGATGGGGAAGACCCGGCCGCCGGGGTGGGTGTCGAGCCATCCCTGAGCCGCCGCGGCGGAGGAGAACAGGGGGGCCTGAGAGCAGAGGCCGGCGTCGCAGGCGTGGGCGTCCACCTCCTCGCCGTTGCTGGTCGCCTCGGCGCAGGAGTACAGGGGCGACTGCGGGCCGGGCAGCGGCAGCACGGCGCCCGCCGGCTCGACGTGCTCCACCCGGCTGGGGGTGAACACGAGCCGGATGGGCGTCCCGGTCACCGGGCAGGTTTCCTCCACCTGAAGGGACGGGCGGACCAGCGGCGCGTAGAGGAAGATGTCGGGGGCGCACCCGGTCACTCCGAACCGGCGGTCACCGATCTGGAGCTGGCGCCGGGGAGCCGCTTTCGCGCGCTCGGGGTTGACGGTGATGATCCCGTCCTTGACCTGCATTCCGAACCCGCCCTGGCGTGCCAGCGCCTCGGCCTCGCTCACCGGCCAGCCCACCACCTCGGCCAGGCGGGTGCTCGGGACCGGCCGCTCACCGAAGTTGGTCAGCCCGATCACCGCATAGCCCCCGGTGAGGGGCTCGCTGGTATTGGCCCAGTCCAGTTTGGCGAGGAATTCGGCAAGGCTTGCGTCGTTGCCGTGCTCGATGCTGGTCATGTTGTGAGTCCTTCCGGCGATGGCGAGTCGACGGTGGTCTTCAGTGGCCGGCATCCGCCATGTGCGGCTCGTCGCTGCGCCAGCCGGCTGGCCGGGCGGTGCCCATTGAATGCCCCGGGCAGCGGGCGGGTGCGATTGGCCTGCGGCCGTCCGGTGATCAGTTGCCGTGGTTCTGCGGGGCCGACATTCTGTCCCGCCAGTCTCGAATGATGCTCAGATCCCACACCTGGCTGATGGGGAGGGCGCGGCCGCCGGGGTGGGCGTCCATCCATCCCTGCGCCGCCTCGGCAGAGGCGAAAAGGGGGCCGCACTGCGGGCAGAGGTTGGCGTCGACCTCCTCGACGTCCTTGGCCGCCTCGAAGGTCTGGGCGAAGGTCTGGGCCTGGACACCCAGCGGGTAGGGCACCGGAAACACGGCACCGCTGGGGTCGGCACGTTCGACCCGGCTGGGGGTGAACACGAGCCGGATGGGTGGCCCGGTCGCCGGGCAGGTCTCCTCCACCTGAAGGGTGGGATGGACCAGCGGCGCGTAGTAGAGGATGTCGAACGCGCACCCGGTCACCCCGAGCCGGCGGTCACCGACCCGCACGTGTCGCCGGGCAGCCGCTTTAGCGCGCTCGGGGTCAACGGTGATGAGCCCGTCCTGGACCCGCGTTCCGGGCCAGCCCCACTGCCGCGCCAGCGCCTCGGCCTCGTCCACTGGCCGGCCCAGGACCTGGGCCAGGCGGGTGCTCGGGACAGGGTGCTCGCCGAAGTTGGTCAACCCAATCACCACATACCTCACGGTGACCCGCTCGGAGGCATTAGCCCAGCCGCAGCTGCCGGCCAGGAGGTCGGCGGGGCTTGCGTCGTTGCCGTGCTCGATGCTTGTCCATGCTGGGAGTCCTTTCCTGATCTGTCAGTAAGCGGCCAGAGCACCGCGCCTCTTGGTGATGCGTTCCAGCACGCGGAAGACGACCAGGCCGGCGGCCAGGTAGGCGGCGGCGGTGACGGCGATCCAGACCAGGCCGCCGGTTCCCCACGCCCCGGTGACGCCGCGGTGGCCGAGCATCACCCCGTAGAGGCTGGCCACGTCGGCGGTGACCGGGAACACCCGGCCAAGGCCGGTGAACCAGCCCGGCACGGTGATCAGCGGCAGCGCGGTGACCGCGAAGATCATGACCAGGAAGAGGATGGTTTCCTGCAGCAGCTGGATCCGTTTCCACAGTAGGGTCATCCCGCCGATGATCAGCGAGTACCCGACACCGGTGACGAGGAGGAACGCCATCGGCACCAGCGCAGCGAGGGCCCAGTGGAAGTGCAGGGTGACGAACGCGCTGACGATGCCGTAGACGACGCCCATCAAGACGAGGGTCTCGATGACAGCGGCGGCGAGCCGCCCGGCGGCGGCGACCAGCCAGGACGGCAGCGGGGACAGGTAGACCTGCTCGATGGTGCCGGACTGGATCTCGCCCAGCAGCCGCCAGAACAGCTTGACCGCCTGGAAGTAGAAGAACATGGCGGGGATGAACGCCACCATGAGCGTCGAGGTCCGGTGGCTGTTCAGCGTCCAGCTCAGGTGCCCGGCGGCGATCTGGTGGCCGGCGCCGAGCAGCGGCCCGAGCAGCAGGATGAAGAGGGCGAAGAACGGCAGCTCCAGGGCGATCTGCAGCTTCTCGGACCAGGCGAACAGCAGCCCCTTGCGGATCTCGTTGCCGAGCGCGGTGAGGAAGCGGGTTGCCGCGGGCGAGGTCCTCAGCGTCGCGGGCGTGGTCATCGCGGGGACAGCCCCCCTTCGCGCCGGGCCCGGCGCACCGTGTGCAGGTAGGCGGCCCAGGCCAGGCCGGCCAGGACCACGACGTGGACCAGCAGCCACGGCAGCGTGCCGTCGGACCACGCGGCGCCCAGCCCGCGGCCGGCCAGCGTGGTGTTCAGCACCTCGACACCGAGCGCGGTAGGCAGGAAGCGCGCGAAGATCTCGACGCCGTGCGGGAACAGCGTGATGGGGATGTACATGCCGCCGAAGAACGCGACCGCCATGTTGAACACGTGCACGACCGCGCCGATGGAGGCGACCCGCAGCGTCAGGGCGGTGATCAGCAGCCCGTACCCGAGCGCGTCCACGATGGTCAGCGCGAGCGGCACGAGCGCGTCCGGGCGGATCACCCAGTGCGGCCCGTACCCCAGGCCGAACGCGAGCGCGAGCAGGATCGCCGGGATCATCCCCTCCACCGCGAGCGCCGCGAGCCGGCCGAACACCAGCAGCGACGGCGCGGCGGGGGACAGGTGCGCCTGCTCCAGCGTGCCGCCGTTGACCTCCTCGGCGACGCCGCCGCTGCCCTGCAGCGCCGCGGTCGACGCGAGGGCATAGGCGGACAGCGCGGGCAAGGTCAGGGCCAGCACCGGCAGCACGATGTGCCCGCCGCCGATGAAGAACTGGATCATCAGGTACATGAACCCGATCATCACGATGCTGGTGATCGTGATCGCCCGGTGCCGCCACATCAGCCACAGGCCCTTGGCGGCCTCGTTGCCGACCGCCCGCAGCGCGAACCAGCGCGGCGCCCCCGTGCGCGGAATCGCGATCGCGCTCATCGGGCAGCCCCCGCTCGTCCTGCCTCCTCGCCCGCACCGCGGGAGGCCCCGGAAGCCCTGGTCCCGGACCCGGTCAGCCGCAGGAAGACCTCCTCCAGGTCCGGCTGCGCCTTGGTGACCGACAGCAGGGGGACGCCGGAAGCCCGCAGGTCATCCAGGAAGTGGTGCAGCCGTGCCTGATCGGCATCGCGTAGGGTGACCCGCGTCGTGCCGGAGTCCGCATCCAGCCAAGCTCCGGCGGGCAGTCTCCCGGCGAAACCGGCATTCAGTGGCCCGGCGACGCGCACCTCGAACCGGTCCTCGGCGAACTCCGACAGCAGCTCGCCGGTCGGCAGGTCGGCGATGATCTGACCGGCGCGGATGACCGCGATCCGGCCGGCCAGTTCCTGCACGATCGCGAGCTGGTGGGTGGTCAGCACGATCGTCTTGCCCTCATCCCGCGCCAGGTGCGCGATCCAGTCCCTGACCGTGCGTGCGGCCGCCACGTCCAGGCCGATGGTCGGCTCGTCCAGCAGCAGGACCGGCGGGCCGGTGATCAGCGCGGCGGCGATCGCCACCTTCTGCTGCATGCCCCGGGAGTAGGAGCCGACGGTCTCGGCCCGCCGGTCCCACAGCCCGAGGTCGGCGAGCAGCCGCTCGGCGCGGCCTGATCTCCGCGGTGCGCAGGCCCTTCAGCCGGCCGAAGTACATCAGGTTTTGCCAGGCGGTCAGCGGCCAGTAGACGTTGCGGGAGCCCTCCAGCACCGCGCCGATCTGCCGCACCGCGTCGGCGCGCCGCCGTCTCACGTCGTAGCCGCCCAGCTGGATCGTCCCGGCAGTGGGGACGATCAGGCCGCAGGCCATCTTGATCGTGGTGGTCTTGCCGGCGCCGTTCGGGCCGAGCAGGCCGATCACCTGGCCCGGCGGCACGCTCAGCGTCACATTGTCCACCGCGGTGAGCCAGCCCTTGCCCGGCCGGTACCGCTTGGTCAGCCCGGACAGCTCAATGGCCGGCCGTCCGTCCGGCGGGAGGTCGCCTCGTCGGCCATCTACCATGACGCCGCCTTTGCTCTTAGCCTTATGCCATAAGCTTGATGTTACGGTAACCCTTTATGCCGTAAGCTTGCAAGTGAAAGACGGATCGGAGGCAAGCATGGCCGAACCGGCACGGGTGGCGCGCGCTACTGCGAGCGAGGCGCCCGCGGGCATGTCGGCCGCGGGGGATCCCGCGGTGGCGGCTTCCGCGGAAGGCCCGGGCCAAGGTGCGCCGCGGCCGCGGCTGACCCGGGAGAAGGTGCTGGCCGCGGCGCTGGAGTTCGTCGACGCCAACGGGCTGGCGGCGCTGTCGATGCACAAGCTGGGCGCCGGGCTCGGGGTGCAGGGCATGTCGCTGTACAGCCACGTGGCGAGCAAGGATGCGCTGCTCGACGGCATCGTCGAGGCCATGACCCGGGAGGCGCAGATGCCGCCGGCCGGCGAGACGGACTGGCGGGACGCCCTGCGTCACCTGGCCGGCGAGATCCGGGGCATCATCTTGCGCCACCCGGCTGCCGCGCCGCTGCTGGTCAGCCGGCGGGTCATGCCGACGCGGCGGCTGGAACAGGTCGACGCGTACATCAGGCTGCTGATGCGGGCCGGGTTCACCGAGGACCGGGCGATGGACGTGCTCCGCACCGTGTACATGTACGCGCACGGGTACGCGCTCGCCGAGGCGTGCTTCACCGCCTGCGCCGAGAGCGGGCCCTGGCCCGCCGATGAGCTTTCCCAGATGCGGCGGGTCACCGAGATGGTGCCCCGCGACGCGCCCGACCACCTGCTCCGGCTCGCCATGCAGTTCTGCGGCCGCTGCAACCTCGACGACCAGTTCACCCTCGGCATCGACCTGATGATCCGCGGCCTGGACTGCAACGACGGCGAGCCCGGCTGACACCCGCCCTGATGCGCCGGCCGGAGCATCTCGATCCGCCGGGCGCGTGAATCGGCATGCCGGTGGCTATGCTGGCGGGCCCGGCTGGTCGCGGGTGAGCGCGCTGTGGCGGTCGGGGTAGCCGCGGATGCCGGTGATCTGCGAGTCCTCGACGGTGAACACCTGGTAGAGCTGCTGGCGCGGGGCGGGCCGGGCTCCTTCGGCCCTGCCGCCGACGGCGAGCCCGAGGACGACCGCGTCGCGGTCGACTTCCACGCTGCGGACGTCGGCCTCGGTGCCGGCCGCGGCCAGGGCGCGGTACCAGTCGAGGACATGATCGCTGCTGGTGCACAGCCCGGTCCAGTGGACCTGCGGGTGCAGCAGCGTCCCGAGCAGGCTGAGGTCCTTGTCGCGGAAGGCGGTCTCGAGGTGGCGCGCGATGCCGGCCATGACACCGGTGCCGACCGAGCCCGGCACGGCGGCCTGGTCGTCTGGCTGGTGGTCTGCTGGCTCGTCCGGGGTGATGCCGTAGCGCTCCACCAGATCCATGATCTCCTCGCTCGGCGGCTTCCCGGCAATCCACGCGCCCTGGCGGTTGGCGCCGGCCTCGATCAGGAGGCGCACAGTCTGGGTCCAGTCGCCCGGCTGGCCGGCCTGCTCGCCGCTGCCGACAGTGGCGAAGCCCAGTGGCGTGCCGTCGAACTGGGTGTCGCGGGCGTCGACGTCGGCGCCGGCGTCCAGGAGCAGCTGGACGACGGCCGCGTTCCCGCAGTAGGCGGCGGTGTGCAGCGGCTGCTCTCCGAGTTCGTTGCGGGCGTGGGGGGAGAAGCCGAGGTCGAGCATGAGGGCGATGGTGCCGGCTGGGCACGAGCCGGCGGCGTCGACGATCACTGCCCGGTCGTGGC
>JBOHCP010000178.1:0-8733 GCA_050698875.1 Streptosporangiaceae bacterium
CCCTGATCCGGCTCAGGATGAAGACGTGGTAGTCCATCGAGATCCCGAACAGGAACGTGAACAAGAACAGCGGCACCCACGGGGTGATCGCGCCGGAACTCGTATAGCCGAGCAGCCCCTGCAGCCTGCCGTCCTGGAAGATAAAGGTGATCAGACCGTAGGCGGCGGCGACGGACAGGAAGTTGAGCCCGATCGAGACCACGGGGAGGACCACGGAACCGAAGGCGAACAGGAGCAGGCAGAAGGCCACCACCGCGACAACGGCGAGCACGAGCGGCGTGCGCGCGCTCAGCTGGCTGGTCGTGTCGTGATTGCCCGCCGTGTCGCCGGCGACAGCGTAGCTGACCCCGGCCTTGCCGAATGTTTCCGGCAGGATGCGGTCGCGCAGCGTGTCAAGCGCGCTGTAGGACGCGGCGTCGCCGCCGTTGCCCGCCAGCGGAACGCTGACGATCAGCGCCTTTCCGCCGGCGACGGAGGTGGCGGTGACCGGCTCTCGGATCGGGCCGCCCTGTGCGGCCAGTGACTCCAGCTTGCTCATCGCGCTGGTGATCGCGGGCCCGGTGAGGTGCTGGCCGGTGACCACCACCTCGGCGGGCGCGGGGCTGTGCGGGAAGGCCGCCTGGATCGCCTCGATGGTGGACACTACGGGCAGGTTCGCCGGGGCGTCGATCGCCGGGTAGGCGAGGCGGATGCCCAGCGCGGGCGCGGCGATGGCGAGCATCACGATCGTGGCCGCGCCACCCCACACCAGCGGGCGGCGGACCACCCGGCGCACCACGGCGGCCCACACCGTGGACGGGGCCGCTGCCGCGCGCCCCCGGCCGATGAACGGGACGCGGCCGGAGTTGACCCGGTCGCCGAGCCAGGACAGCATTGCGGGCAGCACGATCAGCGAGCCCGTGACGGCGATGCCGACCACGATGATGGCGCCGATCGCCATCCCGGTGAACAGCGAGTACCCGGTCAGGAACAGCCCGGCCAGCGCCGTCATGACGGTCAGGCCGGATACCACGATCGACCGGCCGGACCTGCGGGCGGCGACTGCAATCGCGTGCTGGAGTTCCGCGCCGCGCGCCCGTTCCTCTCGGTGGCGGCGCAGGAAGAACAGCGAGTAGTCGACGCCGACCGCCATGCCGATGACCAGGACCACGGTGGAGGTCTGCGAGCCGACCGGCAGCCAGTGACCCGGGATCGCCAGCAGCCAGATCGCGGTGAGGGCGGAGGTGAGGGCGAGCAGCACGGGGATGCTCGCCGCGACCAGCGTGCCGAATACCAGGGCCAGCAGGATGAGCGTGATCGGGATCGACGTCTCGGTCGCCTTGCCGAAGTCGCTGTTGACCTGGTTGCTCACCGCCCGCCCGAGGCTGCCGTCGCCTGCTTCGGCCACCAGCAGGCCGGGGTGGCTGGCCTGCACCTTGGCCACCGCATCCAGAGCGGGCGTAACGGCAGTGGTCACGTCCGCGGCCGGACCGGGGACGTTGAAGGTGACGAGCGCGCTGCGGCCGCTGGCGGAGACCAGGGCATGGCCACCGGGCTGCAGCGGGGAGCGGATCCCGCTTGCCGCGCCCGGCAGCCGCGACAGCGCGGCTGTCACCTGGCTTACAGCCCGGCGCATCGCGGGATCGGTGGCGAACCTGGCGCCCGGGGTGCGTGCCTGGATCAGCACGGCCTCGGTCGTCGGGGTTGTCACGCCGAGGCGTTCCAGGGTGTGCTCGGCCTGCCCTGCCTGGCCGAGGTCGTTCTGCTGCACGCTGGGGGAACCGAGCAGCTGCCCGATGAGGTAAGCCACGGCGACCAGCGCGAGCCAGCCGAACACCGCGGTCTTGCGGTGCCGGGCGCTCCACCCGGCGATCGCTTCCACGGCCGGCGGCCGCGCCCGGCGCGGCGAAGTGGTGTCTGTTCGCGGCGGCTCGTGGTGCACCGCGCCCTGCGTTTGGCTCATGACGGATCTCCATTACGGAAGCGTGCGTTGCGGGATCGGACCATTCATCCCGGTCACGCCCGAGCTTCCGCCAGGGCTGGCCGCTCTCGGCAGTGCCGCGGATGCCGGTCTGGCATGGGCCGTCCAGGTGTTCGGCATGGGCCTTGCACGCGCCGGATGTGCATAGTGCACGTCGCGGGGGGTTCGCCTTGTCCGGCGCTTCGACGGCTCGTTAGCCTGACGGCGTGACACCACCGGCTACGCGGGCGCAGTGACAACCTCGGCCAGGTCGGCAAGCGCCAGGACGGCCGACATCGCCGGCGAGCCGGCGGTCAGGCGGGCGACGGCGCTGGTCATTGTCGTTATGTGCCTGGTCGCTGTCTCCGAATCGGGTTACGGCGCCGCCAATGGCGGGCTTGGCGAGGTACCGGTGATCGCGGCGCTGGCCGCGCTGCCATTGCTGTACGTGAATCCCGCGACCAGGCCGCTGTGGCTGCGGCATCGCTACCTGCTGCTTGGGCTGCAGGCGGCGCTGACCTACCTGCCGTTCCTCATATTCGGCGCGGACTGGGCACCGTCGGGATGGCTGGCGGGGCTGGTCTTGCTGACGGTCCCGTTTCCGGCGTCGTGGTTCGTGGCAGCGATCCTGGCCGCGATCGAGGCGGCCATATGGTCAGGCGTGGTTGTCCCGCTGTCCCACCAGCCCACATCACCGGCGGCGGTGTGGGCCATGATCGCCTTCGTCTTCGACGCGCTGGTCCTGTTCGGGCTGGCTCGTCTCGCCGACCTGATCGCAGCGGTGCACGCGGCCAGGGACGAGCTCGCCGGGGCCGCGCTGCAGGCGATCGCCGGGAACCCGCCGGCTGCCCGCGAGCACATCGCCGCGGCCGCGACCACCGCCCGCGAGGCACTCGGCGAGGTGCGGGTAGTAGCCGCCCGGTACCGGGACGCGCCGTGGCCGGAGGCCGCCGCCCCGGCCGAACCCGGGCCATTGCCGGCTCCCCGGGTCGCGCAGTCAGTCCTGGTACTGACGCTGTGCGCTCTTGCCGGCGTGTACCCGCTCCTCGTCGCAAAGAATGACCTAGGCCCGCCGGGCGGCTACAGCACCGCGGTCGTCACCTGGACCGTCGCCAACGCGGTCGCGCTCGTCATCCTGCAGCTGCGTCACTCCTGGCCGTCCCGCGGGTTCGCCCGGCCGCGCGGCTGGCCCGCCACCCTCCTCCTGCAGGCCGTCCTCACCTACGCGCTGGTCCCGGCTACCGGCTGGCATCCCCTGATCATGTGCGGGTTCCTCGCCGGGTCGGCCCTGCTCCTCGTCCCCGCCCTGCCCGGCCGGATCGCGTTCGCTGCGGTGATCGTAAGCATCCCCGTGCTGTGGGCGGCGAAGCTCCCGCCAACGGTGACTACCCTGGAGGTGACACTGGGCGCGATGCTGTTCCTGACCGTGGACAGCGCAGCGCTTGGCCTGCTTGTGTACGGGCTGACGCGGCTGGCGCAGCTTGCGGTTCAGCTAGGGGGCCTGCGCGGCGAACTCGCCCGCAAGGCGGTAGCCGGCGAGCGGCTGCGCGTGGCGCGGGATACCCACGACCTCCTTGGCCTCGGCCTGTCCGCGATCGCGATGAAGGCCGACCTGATCGGCAAGCTCATCGGCCGCGACGACGCCCGGGCGGGCGAGGAGACCGCCGCGCTCGCGCGGATATGCGCCGCAGCCAGGGCCGACGTGCGCCTGGCCGCTGGCGAGGCCAGCGACCTGGCGCTTGACGCCGAGCTCTCGGCTGCCCGTGACGTCCTGGCGTCGGCAGGCATCGATGTCCGCATGTGCGTGAGCGCGGACCCGCCGCCCGAGACTGCCGCCGTCCTGGTTCCCGTGGTCCGGGAGGCGGTCACGAACATCCTCAAACACAGCAGCGCCAGCTGCTGCGTGCTCGAGATGACCGCCGACGCCAGCCAGTTGCGGCTGCTGATCAGCAACGACGGCGGCAACCAGCCCGATAGCGCGCCGCTGGCCCCGGCCGAGCGCAGCGGCAACGGCCTGCGTAACCTCGCGGCCCGGATCGAAGCGGCGGGCGGGCAGCTGATCGCCAAGCTCGAAGGCGGCACGTTCAACATGACCGTCGAACTGCCGCTCGTTCAGAGCCAGCCCGCCTCGGTGGCGATCCGCACCGCGTCCATCCGGTTACGGCCGTCGAGCTTGGTCACCGCGGATGCCATGTAGTTCCGAACGGTCCCGTAGGACAGGAACAGCTCCGCCGCGATCACAGGCAGGTCGGCGCCAGCCGCGAACCGCCGCAGGACGTCGGTCTCGCGGTCCGACAGCGGGCTCTCCTTCATCTCCAGCGCCGCTAGGGCCAGCTTCGAGTCGATGACCCGCTCCCCCGGCCGCGACCTTGTGCAGCACGTCGATCAGCTGGTCCGACGGAGCGTCCTTGACCATGAACCCCGCCACGTGCGCGTCAAGGGCTGCGCGGAGCTGCCCGGGCCGACCCAGCACGGTCAAGATCACCACCCGGCACCCCGGCAGCCGCTCATGCAACAGCGCCGCCGCGGTGATCCCGTCGAGCCCTGGCAGGTCGATGTCGAGCACCGCGAGGTCGGGATGCTCCGCCAGCGCCGTAGGCACGATGTCGGTGCCGACCGCCACCTGGGCGACCACCTTGATGTCATCTTCCAAATTCAGCACGGAAACCAGCGTGTCCCGCAGAATCCGCATGTCCTCCGCGACAAGGACCCGGATCATCAGCCTTCCAGCCCTGCGAACGACCGCACGTCCCAGAGCCTAGCCACAACGTCCAGCTGCCCCCAATTTCAAGCAGGCCCGCCGGATGAAGCCAGCCTTCCGGGCTCAGCTGCGGAAGCCGGCTCGGTAGGCCGTCGGGCTGACGCCGACGGTCCGGTGGAAGTTCCGGCGCAGCGTGATGGCCGTGCCCATGCCACACTGTGCGGCGATTTTCTCACCGGTGGCGTCGGTCCGCTCGAGCAGGTCCCGGGCTCGAGTGATGCGCTGCCGGTGCAGCCAGCCGAGCGGGGTGAGCTCGACCTCAGCACGCATCCGGCGGGCGAGGTGCCGGGCGCTGAGCCCGGACTGCCGGGCGAGGTCCTGCACGGTGAGGGGCATGTCGAGGCGGGCTCGGGCACAGTCCAAAGCCGGCCCGAGCGGGTCCGTCACCCGCACGCGGGCCGGTGGTGTTATGAACTGGGCCTGCCCGCCAGGACCGTGCGAGGCCAGCACGAGGCGTCTGGCCAATCCGTTCGCAACGGGGGCACCGTGGTCGCGATGGACGAGGTGCAGGCACAGGTCCAGCGCTGCGGTCTTTCCGGCCCAAGTCAGCACCACAGAGCGTGTCGGCTCGGACGTCGACGTACGGATACGCCCGGGCGAGCTCCTTCGCATGCATCCAGTGCGTGACCGCCATACGCCCGTCGAGAAGGCCCTGCGGCGGCGAGGACGAACGCTCCCGTGCACAGTGCGGCGATCCGCGCGCCCGCGTCGTACGCCGCGCGGAGCGCGGCCGACAGCGCCGGGTTCGGCAGCCGGTCGAGGACGCTGGCGGACGGGATCACAACGGTGTCGACCTTGGCCCGTACCGGCAGGACGGGCACGTCCAGCTTGCCGTCCGCGACACCGACACCGGTTTCGACCCGACGGCGCCGCACGCCGGCTCCGGCCGGCACCTCGGCTTCGTCAACCCCGCCCTCTACCAGATCGGCCACAGCGCCTCTTACCACCAGGCGTTCCACGACGTGACCACCGGAACCAACACCCTGCAGTTCCCCGCCAGGACCATCACCGGCTGCCAGGCCGCGCCCGGGTGGAACCCGGTCACCGGCCGGGGAAGCCCCAACGCGCAGGTACTCGTGCCCCTGCTCGCCCGCTACGCGCGCTCGTGACCCCGGGCGGCTGCACTGACCTTACTGCGGGGAACGGCTGGCGACCCTCACGTCCGGGCACAGGACTCCGGCGAGCCGCTGCGACGGCACCGCGACGCGTTCCGATGGGTGCTCCCCGTGACAGCGTGGTACTTGCACCCACTGAGTACCGAGTCCCAGCCACATCGGTAGCCGAACGTCTACGGCGCCGGCAGGACCACCTTGTTGCGGCTGCTCGCCGGGTTCGCCAGACCGACGGCGACGCCGAGGTACTCCTGCTATGCCAGTGTGACCACGGCTGAGCGAGCGCGCTCGCAGGACAGTGGGTGGTACCATATAGGGCATGATAAAGACGACGGTCTACCTTCCGGAAGACCTCGACGCCCGGCTCGAAGCCGAGGCAGTTGCCAACGGCGCATCCAAGGCTGCGCTGATCAGGCGCGCAATCTCGGCCCTGCTTGCTCGTTCCGGGCCGAGGGAGACCGAGCCGCTGCCTGTCTTCCGAAGCGGCCGGCCTCTCACTCCTGGTCAGATGGATGACGCGATCTACGAGCAAGTCAGGGAGCGGGCAGCGCGTCGTTGATTATCGTCGCCGACACCTCCGCGCTCTACGCGGCCTTCGATGCCTCTCAGCCAGAGCACCGTGACGCAAACGCAGTCATGGATTCAGAACTGCTGCTGATCTCGCCACTGGTGCTGACTGAGCTTGATCACCTGGTGCACCGCGACCTCGGATTCGCGGCCGCGTTGCAGGTGGCCGACGCACTAGCTGCCCGCATGACCGGTGGCCGGTACAAGCTCGCCGAGCTCAGCATCGCTGACCTGACAGCCGCGCAGGGCGTCCGCGGGCAGTACAAGGACCTGCAGCTAGACCTGGCCGACTCTATCGGCGTCGTCCTTGCCGACCGGTACAAGACCAACCAGATCTTCACGCTCGACCAGCGCGACTACCGAGCCATCAGGCCACTGACGCAAACATTCGATGCATTCCAGATCCTGCCGGCAGATCTGGACTAGGAGCGCTCGTACACGAGATCGGAGCGCCAGCTTCAGGCCCTTCAGGAAACTCCCGGCCCGAGCCGCGATGTGGGCACCGCTGTGCAGCCCGCAAGCATGTGGTCGCTCACGTAATTCCAGGTATCCCCGCTCCAGAGATAGCTGGTCAGAACTTTTGCCGGCCCGGATCGCCGGCTCGGCACTCGGTTATGCGCCCCCGCTGAGCGGCCCGTCCGGCCGTCTGCGGCTGGCTCGTCTCGGTGCTGCCGGTAACTGTCCCGCTCATGACACGCCGCCTTCCTGCTGATCCTGCCGTTGCCATCGGCCTGCGGCCCGCATCGTCCTCAGCTCCCTGACCCGCTATCGGGCAGCCCTGCCGGGATGAGCCGGGTGCATGCCTGCCGGGCCCGGGTGTACTGCTGTGAGCTGGTATCGATGCTGGAGGGGATGGGGAAGTTGACGCTCCCGCCGGAGAAGGCCGGGTCGGGGAAGCTGGTGATGCCGTGTGAGCGCATGCACGCCGCGGCTCTCAGGTAGTCCTGCTGCTGCTGGGCCGTGAGAGCCGTGCTTCCCTGCCCGGCCGGGTTGGAGTTCTCGCAGGCACTCGAGGCGGACCTGGCCAGGGAGTCGCTGACCTGGCGCAGCGCGCTGATAGCAGCAGGCTTAGGGATCTGCCCGTCGCTGCCGGGGTCGGGGAAACTCGGCACGCCGTGGGAGCGCATGCACTCGGAGTAGGCGACCCCCGACGCGGAGCCGGATGAGCCGCCCGCATTCTGCGAGCCGCTGGCACCGCACGCTGCCGCGAGCAGTGCCGCACTGGTCGTGACGGTGATGACCGCCGCAGCCCGCGCAAGCGGGGGCCGGGGCAGCCGCAGGCCGCGGCTGCGGCCGGGATGGTTGTTCATTGTGTTCCTCCTCGTGCCTGAGCTGGGTGAGTACGCGTTCGTTGCAGCCAGCGTCCCGGCCGGCGGCGCCGGCGGCATCACGCGCCAGGGGTAGCGCCGGTCCCTCGCCGGAGGGATACGCCGGGGGTTGCGCGGAGGTAGCGTGCAGCTGTGCTGGACCGGATGCGACGCGCGGAGGAGCGCGGTGTCCTGCCGCGCGAGCAGCTGCCGTACGAAGCGGCCGTGGCGGGCCGCTGGTTTTCTCGATCATCTTGGTGAACATCAGCGGCATGAACGCGCGCATGGCCAGTCCGGCGACCGGTCCGGAGGTTTTGGCGTGGTTGATCTTCCGGCCTGAGGCGGTGAGCTTCTCGACGCGCCCAGGCCGCCGCCCAGTTCCCGGCCGCCGGCGGGTAGGCCTCGTAGACGGTCGCCTCGATGCCGCCGCCGATGACCAGTGCGGTTCGGGTGTTAGCCATGATCAAAACTCCTGAGGATGTGCCGGCAGCGCGCGCGGCGGCGCCGCGGGTTCGGCTGGTTCGGGTCACTGCGGTTGCCGAAGTGGTCCGCGGGGCTGTGGCCAGCTATCCTCGGGTTGCCATCCAGGAGCTGGTCGCGCCTCGTGTGTGACCGCTTCCGATCTGGTGGCCCCGTCATCGTGTTCCAGCACGGCGGCGGGGCCGCTTTTCTATCTCACGGCCTCTGTCCCTCTCCCTCTTGCTCGTGTCGCGCGGTGTTCCTGGCGGACAACTCCGCGAGGTTCGCCCGCCACATCTCCGGGCCGGGGAACGCGCCCGACTCAGGCTCGCTGATCAGCGCGCGGACCCACGAAGCCTCCGCCTCGCGGATCGTTCAGATACTGGTTGTGGCTCTGGTATTAGGCGGGGTCTGGAAGTGACCGGCGAGCGCTGCGTAGCGGCGCAGGAGCCAGGGGGCGGTTAGCAGGCCCAGGGCGATGAACGCGATGCCGAGCGCTACCGACAGCCAGGCGGTGCTAGATGATCAATTCCAAGGTCTAACGGCGTGTCGCGCCCTGTTTGCGGTGAAAGGGTGCCCAGGATCGGC
>JBOHCP010000179.1:0-8727 GCA_050698875.1 Streptosporangiaceae bacterium
CGCTGACCCCCGTCGTCGAGGCCACCACGACCGACCGGTCGTACTCGATCGCCCGCAGCTGCGCCATGGCTAGCTGCTGCGTCGTCTCGCCCAGCTGCCCGTCGAGTTCGAAGTCGGCGTCGTTGGTCTGCATCGCCAGCAGGTTGGCCCCGGCCGCGACCTCCGACGAGACCAGGCCGTCGAAGCCGACCTCGTAGCAGATCACGTCGCCGAGCCGGACCTTGCCGAGGCCGAAGACGACGGCCCGGTTGCCGGGCGTGAAGTTGACCGGCTGCAGCGACGGCAGCGAGGTGATCTTGTCGAGCAGCCCGCGGAGCGGGATGTACTCGCCGAACGGCACGAGCTGGCGCTTGACGTAGACGGCGACCGGGCCCCTGCCCGGCAGCCAGAGCTCGCCAGTATTACGATGCGGATCCTGCAGCACGGCACCCACGAGCACCGGACGGTCGATGGTCGTCACCGCGCCGGAGATCAGGTTGTACACGTACTGATCGAAGCGCGGGTCCTCGTCAGTAGAGTTCTCCGGCCAGATGACGACGTCAGGGGCTGGCGCCGCGCGCTGGCGGATTCTGGCAGCCAGCCGGTCGGTCGCGGTCACGTGATTCTGCGTCACTGTGGTGGCGCGCCGCAGCTGATCGGGCAGGTCCCTGGCGCGCGGAACGTTGCCCTGGATCGCGGCGACCACCGCGGTCGGCTGACGCCCGCCGGTGCCCGGCTGGCCGGCCGGGAGCAGCGCACCGCACAGGGTCAGCCCGGTGGTCGCCACCAGGGCGAGCGCGGCGCCGATCCGCGCCCGGCGAGCCGGCTTGCCGCCCGCCGCGGGGTCGCCCGCCCGGGGCAGCAGGCCGATGACGAGCCAGGCCAGGCACCCGCCGGCCAGGGCGATGAGGAAGGTGAGCAGCACCGGGCCGCCGACCGCCACCCACCGGGCGGTAGGGGCGCTGGACTGGCTCATGGCCAGCCGGCCCCAGGGAAAGCCCCACGGCCACCGGGCACGGATGGCCTCGACGGTCACCCACCAGCCGGCCACTGCGACCGGCCAGGCGCGCAGCCGTAGCAGCAGCCACTGCCCGACGGTGAGGATCGCGAAGATCACTGCTTCGGCGACGGCCAGCGCGGTCCAGACGTACCACGCGACGTTGGCCAGCCAGGTCAGCAGCGGGAAGAAGAATGCCAGGCCGAAGGCCAGCCCGGCGGTCAGCGCGATCCTGGCCCGCTGCTGCCACAGCGCGATGACCAGCAGCGCCGGACCGACGGCGGCGAGCGGCCAGACTCCGATCGGCGGAAAGGCGCCCGCAAGCAGCAGCCCGCCGGCGAGTGCCAGGAGCACGGCGAATCGGGGTCGCAGCGCGCGAGCAGGCGTGCCCGGCTCGACCGCGGTCGCGGCCGCCCCGGTGGTGGCCTGGCTGGTGCTGTTGAGCCGCACGGTTCCTCCGACGACAGCAGGCTGGCCGCGGCCAGCATGCCCTTATCTGCCTGCGAGCGTAGCCGGACCGGGCCGGAAAGCCGACGCGGCCGGCACCCGGCAGCCTGGTCCTGGCGCAGCCGTCGCCGGTTCCGGTAGACCGGCGGGCTGCGCACGTCCGGCCATGTGCAATAGGCAGATTGCAATCTGATTTTTCGGTGCGATTGCAGCTATCCACCGTGATAGCGTCGTCACCGTCTGTTGGTTCGTGGGGGGATTGCCGCATCGCGGCAGGGCGTGAGGGTCGGCTGATGGTCAAGATCCGTTATGTGGAGCTGCCAGCCGGGTTACACGTAACCACTGAAGACCGCGGTGGCTGCGCGATCGTGTACTTGCTGCCCGGGCTGACTCCGCCCCAGCGGCGGGCGGCGCTGACGTTCGCCCGCCGGAGCGCGCGCATCGGGCACGGGCCGAGCCTGCCCCCCGTCGACATGGCGTTCGCGCTCGCCGCGGATCGGGCCCGGACGAGCGGCCGCACCATCGGTGCCGTGCTGCGCAGACACCCGACGCTGCTCCTGCCGCTGGTCGCAGTTGTGTCAGGGGTCATCGTCGCCACCATGCTGTCCTTCGTGACGGTGAGCATGACGCCTGTCAAGGGCCCCGCGACCGGCCAGGCGCCGCAGGGCACCGGCGGCTCGACCACGCCAACGCCCTTCGGCGAGCCGACGTCTGCCGGGCAGCTAGCGGTCAGGAGTCCGCGAGGGTCCGCGTCAGCCTCCGGCACGCCCTCGGTCCGGGGTGCGGCGGCAGAGCCAGCGGCTGGCCGCCTGTGCGTCATCCTTGTCCGGACGACCATCTGCATGCGGTTGTAACGCGCCGCGGCCGGCTATACCTGGGTCGCGCAATTGCGTTCAAGACGGCGCCCCGGCCGGTGTCGCATGCTGGCACAGACGCGCCCCGCACGGCCGGCCGGGCACGCGACCGCGACTAAGCCAGAGGAGTAGTGGTGAGCCGCCGCGGCTGGTGGTTGTTCGCAGTGATGAGCCTGATCTGGGGTATTCCCTACCTCCTCATCAAGGTCGCCGACGGCGGGGTCGCCCCGCCGGTCCTCGTGCTGGCGCGCGTTGCCATCGGCGCCGCGTTGCTGGTCCCGATCGCCATCCGCAGGCGGGAGCTGGCGCCCCTGCTGCCGTACTGGCGCTGGCTGGTTCTGTTTGCGCTGGTGGAGATCATCACGCCGTGGCTGCTGCTCTCCGAGGCCGAAACGCGGCTGTCCAGCTCGCTGAGCGGGCTGCTGATCGCGTCGGTGCCGATCCTGGTCGCGGTGATCGGCCGGCTCACTGGTGGCCAGGACCGGCTCACCACGGTCAGGTGGGCCGGGCTGCTGGTCGGGCTCGGCGGCGTTGCCCTGCTGGTCGTGAGCAACGGCACGAGCGGGGACGCAGGCTCGGTCGCCGAGGTGCTCGGCGTCGCGGTGTGCTACTCGATCGGACCACTGATCGCCGCCCGCAAACTGAGCGAGCTGCCGTCGCTCGGCATGACGGCAGCGTGCCTGGCGTTCGCCGCTGTGGTCTGCGCGCCGATCGCGGCGGTCACCTGGCCGCACGCGGTACCTGCCGCGAAGGTGCTCGCGTCGCTGGCGGGCCTCGCCGTGATCAGCACGGCACTTGCCTTCGTGCTGTTCTTCGCGCTGATCGCCGAGGCCGGACCGGCCAGGGCTGCGGTCATCACGTACGTGAACCCTGCGGTCGCGGTGGCTCTCGGTGCACTCGTGCTGGGGGAGCGGGTGACAGCCCAGATGGCCATCGCGTTCGTGCTGATCCTGGGCGGCTCGGTGCTGGCCACCCGCCCTGCCGCCCCGCCAGCAGACGGCGGCGACGGCAGCCCGCACCAGCCTGACAGCGCCGTGGCACGGCAATACCAGCAGGCGCGGCCGGCCCGGGCCCGACTAGACTCGCGCGGGTGATCGACCTCAAGGCCGCCCGGCAGGATCCGGAGGACTACCGCGCCGCCCTGGCCAGGCGCGGCGCGGCCGCGGACTTCGACGCGCTGCTGGCCGCGGACGCCGCCTGGCGGTCGCTGACCGAGCGCACCGAGACGCTTCGTGCGACCCAGAAAGGCGCGTCGCGGGGCAAGCCGACGCCCGAGCAGCTCGAGCAGCTGCGCCGGGTTCGGGACGAGCTCGATCAGGCCCAGGGCGAGCTCGCCACGGCCGCGCGGAACCGCGACGAGCTGCTCGCGCGCATCCCCAACCTGCCCGACCCAACCGCCGCCGACGGCATGGACGAGGAGGATGCGCAGCTGATCCGGACCTGGGGCGAGAAGCCCACGTTCGGATTCGAGCTGCGAGACACCACCGAGATCGCCTCGCCCCGCGGCTGGATCGACATGGCCAGGGGCGCCCGGCTGTCCGGGTCGCGGTTCGCCTACCGGATCGGCGACGTCGCCATGACCGAGATGGCGCTGTACCGGTACGTGATCGACAAGCTGACCGGCCGGGGCTTCCTGCTCGTGCTGCCGCCGATCCTGGTCGGGGAGCGCGCCATGTACGGCACCGGCTTCCTGCCGACCGAGGCGTCGAACCTGTACCACCTTGAGCACGACGACCTGTACCTCACCGGCACCTCCGAGGTCGCGCTGGCCGGCCTGCACGCCGACGAGCGCCTTGAGGAGGACGACCTGCCAGCCAGGTACGCCGCGTTCACGACGAACTTCCGCCGGGAGGCCGGGGCGGCCGGCAAGGACACCAGGGGCATGTTCCGCGTGCACCAGTTCGATAAGGTGGAGATGTTCGTCTACTGCGCCCCGGAGCAGTCGCGGGACAGCCACGACCTGCTGCTGTCGTATGAGGAGGAGATCGCCCAGGAACTGGGCGTGCCCTACCGGGTGATGAACATCGCAGTCGGCGACCTCGGCGCGCCCGCGGCAAAGAAGTACGACATCGAGGCGTGGTTCCCGGTGCAGCAGCGGTACCGAGAGATCACCTCCTGCTCGAACACGACGGACTACCAGGCCCGCCGGCTGAACATAAGGTTCCGCCGGGAGGGCAGGCTGGAGTTCGTGCACACCCTCAACGGCACCGGCGCGACCGCCAGGGCGCTGCTATCGATCATGGAGAACTTCCAGGACGAGCGCGGCACGGTCGCCGTCCCCAAGGTCCTGCAGGGCTTCGGCGCCCCGGCCAGCATCGGCACGCCCGCATTGCGCTGACGCCTCCGCTCCTTCGTGTCAGTTTGGCCAGCGGGGCTCCGTCTTGCCCGGCTGCCTGCAGTGCCCGCACCCGGCGGAGAAAGTCCGTGCACCGCGGGCCCACCGAACGCCAGCGGGAGGGCGCCGGCGGCGTTCGGGGTATTACCCAGGCATGGCCCAGCGATCGCGAGGCGTGAGGTTGGTTACCGGTGGCCGATGCGGCGCATCCCGATCAGGCCCTAGGATGACGCTCGCAATCGAGGGCAGAAAGGCGTGCACATGAAAGCCCCGGACATCCCGCACGACAGTCCCGAGACGCTTGTCCGTGCTCGGCGTGCCGTGCCGCCGGTCCGGCAGGCAGGTGGCATCAACTACGAGCGGATGTACGAGTGGCGGTTCCGCGACGTCGACCAGAGCCGCCGGCAGGCGGTGTGGCGAGAGATCGCCCGCTACGTCCATCGCCGGATGGGCGCTCCGGCCCGGGTGCTTGACCCGGCCGCGGGACGCGGCGAGTTCATTACCGCGGTCCCTGCCGCCGAACGCTGGGGAGTCGACCTGGTCAGCCACGGCGTGCCGGAGTCCGCCGGGGTCAACATGATCATTACCGACATCATGGCCGCCGACATCCCCAGCGACTACTTCGATGGCGTGTTCGTCTCGAACTTCCTCGAGCACCTGCCCGACCAGAACGCGGTCGCCACCGTGCTCGGCAAGCTGCACAACTCGCTGACGCCGGGCGGCCGGATCGCGATCATCGGCCCGAACTTCCGGTACTGCGCACGCGAGTACTTCGACTGCGCCGATCACACGGTGATCTTGTCGCACATCGCGGTCACCGAGCACCTCTATGCCGCGGGATTTGACGTCACCTGGGTGGCGGCCCGGTTCCTGCCGTATTCCTTCCGCGGCCTGCTGCCGCCCTCACCGGCGCTGACCAGGATTTACCTGCAGACACCGGTCTTGTGGCGTCTCCTTGGCAAGCAGTTCCTCGTGCTAGCCCGCAAGCCTCTCGTCACGCCGGCCGGCTAGCTGCAGCACCGCGCCCCAGTGGCGGCGGACGGTGCCGTCGGGCCGGGCGGCGAGCCGCCGCGTGATCTCCCCGTAGAGCCGGTCGCGCTGCCACGGCGCCATGTCGATGTGGCTGGAGAAGGTGTCGAGCAGCTCGATGTACTGACCCGCGGTGTAGCGGCGCGCCCAGATGAACTCCTGCTCCAGCGTGACCGTGAACAGCCCGCTGGCCTCGATGGCCACTCGGTCGGTCGGCAGGCTGCCTGGCTGGGGAAAGTAGTCGTCCGACGGACGGCTGCTGCCTATCTCGTCGTAGACGTCCTGGATCTCGAGGAAGAACGGGTCGCCGTCGTCGGGCAGCACGTGCTGGGCAGTCCAGACGGCCAGCTGGCCGCCGGGCCGCAGGCAGTGCCAGGCCAGGTCGTAGCCCACTGCCGGGTCCACCCAGTGCCACGCGGTCGCGGCGTAGACGAGGTCAAACTGCTCGCCCGCGGGCGGCCGCCACTCCTCGAACGGCAGTTGCACCACCCGCACCCGGTCGTAGCGAGCCAGGTTCGCCCGCGCCGCCGCGGCCAGCCGCGGCCCCAGTTCCAGCGCGGTGATCTCGAAACCCCGCGCGGCGAGCGGGATCGTCGCCTTGCCGGTGCCACAGCCGACCTCGAGCAGTCGCGCACGAGGGCGCAGGCCCGCGGCAGCGACTAGCGCGTCGTACAGCTCGTCCGGGTAGTCCGGCCTGGCCGCGTGATACTCGTCGGCCCGCGACTCGAACGTGACCTTGAGCCGGTCCCTGGTCTCCGGCTCTGGGTCGGCGTGCTCTGCCATGAAGTCACCATCGTCCGTAGTGCACGACGTCGGCGAGCGGCCTGCGCCGCGCCCGCAGATCACGCCTGACGTCCTCGGCGTCGTGGCCGATGGCGATCGCGCCGATGGGCTCGTGGTCGTCCGGAATGCCGAGCTTCGCCCGGAACGCGGCCACGGCCTCGGGGATAATGCCAAAGTACACCGCTCCGAGCGCCTCGTCCACGACGGTGAGCAGGATGAGCAGCGCCGCCATCCCGGTGTCGATATGCCAGAACGGCACGGGCCAGCGGCCCTCATCCCGGTCTGTCCAGCCCTTGTCTGGCAGCGCGTACCGGTCCAGGTAGAGCCGCTTGCTGGACATCGGCACGATAACCAGCGGCGCGGTCTGCGCCGTCGGGCTCACGGCCTCGCCGGCCACGGCCCAGAACTCCGCCAGGTCGGCGCCGGTCAGCACGAGAAATGCCTGGCCCTGCGAGAATCCGGCCGACGGGCCGCGCACCGCGTTGGCCAGGATCCGGTCCAGGCTGGCTCGCGAGATCGGCTCAGGGGTGAAGCGCCTTACCATCCGGCGCCGCTTGATGACCTCCTGCAATTCCATTCGCCGACCCTACCGGCTCCGCAGAGCCTCCGATTGTTGGTCGAGTCCGACGCGGACCGCCCAGCCAGAAGAGGGTCCCAGTGTTGCCGGAAGCAGTGGGGAGAATGTCGATCGTGGCATCGCACAGCCACTGGTACTGATGACCTAGTCGGCCAGGGTCGACAAGCGGGCTTCCCGGGCCAGGTTCGGCAGGCCGTAGCTGCTAACATTGAGAAAATTAGCAGCTAATTAGCTGCTAGCCCGCCAGAACTTAGCAGGAACTCATGCGCAAGCCTCAGCAGCCGCCACTGCTTATGGACCTACTTATGGAGAAGGTCAAGGAGCCGGAATTCTTCCCGACTGCCCTGGCTGCTGTTCAGGCAGCAGCAGCGAATCGCTATATGCCTTGGGACAAGCTGCGCTGGCGGCCCGCGCCTGACGGGCTGACTCCCGAGGAGTGGTGGCTGGTCAGCAAGCTAGCGCGCAACGGCATGAAGCGCGTGCTACCGCTGACTGACGCCAACGGTGAGGCATTCAGCTATGCCCTTCCAGACGAGGTCCTCCGGGGCATCGAGAGCGTGGACAAGCACACTAGCGGGCGTATCGGCGTGCCGGAACCGGTACTCCAAGACGCTCCTGACCGCGCGCGGTACGTGGTCAACTCCCTCATCGAGGAAGCGATCACCTCAAGTCAGCTGGAGGGCGCCAGCACCGAACATGGCGTTGCGAAGGACATGCTGCGCACGGGTCGCCAGCCAAGGACTCGGGACGAGCGCATGATCCTCAACAATTTCCTCGCTATGCGGCGCGTCGGGGAGATCCGGCATGAGCGTCTAACACCCGCGCTGATCTGCGACCTCCACCGCATTGTCACAGCGGGCACCCTCGACGACCCGGGCAGCGAAGGTCGCGTCCAACTCCCAGGCGAGGACCGCGTACGGGTCGAGGACCCGTTCGACCACAGCGTTCTCCGTGTGCCGCCGCCAGCCGAGCAGCTTCCCGAGCGGCTTCAGCGACTGTGTGACTTCGCTAACGCTGAGGCAGACACGGCATACGTTCCGCCCGTCGTGCGAGCGATAGTGGTGCACTTCATGCTCGCTTTTGACCACCCCTTCCTGGACGGCAATGGCAGAACTGCGCGGATCATCTTCTACTGGTCGATGCTCAACCAGGACTACTGGCTGGCGGAGTTTCTGCCGATATCACGCTTGCTCAAGAAGGCACCTGGCCAGTACGCGCGGAGCTTCATCTACACAGAGCAAGACGATGGAGACCTGACCTACTTTTTGATCCATCACCTGCAGATAATTGAGCGCGCAATCCGTGACCTGCAGGAATATCTGGCGCACAAGGTGGCCGAGACCAAACGCCTTCAGGAGTCGCTCGCGGCCGTGTCCCGCGACTTTAACCACCGGCAGGTCGCCCTGCTGCAGCATGCGATCAAGAATCCTCACGCCCGGTACACCGTTGCGTCGCACGCCGGAAGCCACAGGGTTGTAGCCCAGACCGCCCGGATGGACCTGCAGCATTTGGAACGGCAAGGTCTGCTGACGAGAGTCGCAATGAAGCGGGGCCACGCCTGGGCACCTGCCGCGGGCCTCATGGATCAGCTTGAGCCTGCTGTCAGTACCGGACGGCACCGGCGGCGTGCGGCTTTGCGTTCCTGAGTCGCACGCTCATGCGAACTTTCAGGGTGCAGGCACACCGCTGCGTCGGCCTCGCTGTCGGCGAGCGCGAGTATCGTGAC
>JBOHCP010000180.1:0-8723 GCA_050698875.1 Streptosporangiaceae bacterium
GGCCCGGACTGGCGCGTCTGGCCGGCCGAGCTGGCCGACCCGGACCGAGCGGGCACGGCGGTGGCCCTGGACGGCGAGCTCGCCGCGGCCGCCGAGTTCCACGGCTGGCTGCAGTGGCAGGCAGCCGATCAGCTCGCGGCCGCAGAGAGCGCCGCGAAGGCAGCCGGCATGCCGCACGGCATCGTCCACGACCTGGCTGTCGGCGTGCACCCAGGCGGCGCCGACGCGTGGGCGCGCCAGCGCGAGCTGGTCGCCGGGTTCAGCGTCGGCGCCCCGCCAGACGGCTTCAACCAGCTCGGCCAGGACTGGGGCCAGCCACCGTGGAACCCGCGTGCGCTGGCGGTGGCGGGCTACCGGCCGCTGGCCGAGTTGTTCGCTGCGTCGCTGCAGCACGCGGGGGGCATCCGGGTCGACCATGTGATGGGACTGATGCGGCTGTGGTGGGTGCCCGCGGGCCAGCGCCCTGACCGCGGCGCGTACGTGACTTACGACCACCGCTCGTCTGTCGCGGCGCTGGTCCGTGCGGCCGCGCGCGCCGAAGGCGTGGCGATCGGCGAGGACCTTGGCACGGTCGAGCCGTGGATCCGCGACTACCTGGCCGAGCACGGCATTCTCGGCACCGAGATGCTGTGGTTCGCCCGCGACCGGGATGGCCGCCCGCGGCCCCCGGCGCGCTGGCGCCGTGGCTGCATGGCCACCGTGGGTACCCATGACGTGCCGACCGTCTCGGGCTTCCTGTCCGGCGAGCAGGTGACCATCCGGGCGAGGCTTGGCCTGCTGACGAACCCGGCGGAACGCGAGCGCGCCAGCTCGGACGAGCTGCTTGCGCGCTGGCAGGCGGCGCTGGTGGCGAGCGGTCTGCTGCCGGCCGGCCAGCTGCCCGACACCGGTCAGTTCACCGTGGCCCTGTACGGCTATCTGCGCATGACGCCCGCTCTGCTGCTCGGGGTCGCGCTGACGGATGCGGTGGGCGAACTGCGGGCGCAGAATGTTCCCGGTACCAGGGACGAGTACCCGAACTGGCGGATCCCGCTCTGCGACGACCGGGGCCGCGCGGTGTTGCTCGAAGACCTGCGGGACAGCACGCTCCTGCGTCAGGTGTGCCGTGCCGTGCGCGGTGGCTGACCGGGCGTCCGGCTGGCCGGCGCGCCGGGCCCGCTGGGCCGTGCCAAACTTGCGCTGTGCGCGTATACCTGGGATCTGATCACGCCGGATTCGAGTTCAAGGCGCGGCTGGTGCAGTGCCTGACGGACGACGGTCACCAGCCCGTTGACTGCGGGCCCGCTAGCTACCAGCCGGACGACGACTATCCGGTCTACGTCATGCGGGCGGCCTCCGCTGCCGCTGCCGACCCCGGCAGCCTCGGCATCGTGATCGGCGGATCAGGCAACGGCGAGCAGATCGCCGCCAACAAGGTCCGCGGGGTTCGTGCCGCGCTGGTCTGGAGCGCGGAAACGGCTCGGCTGGCGCGACTGCACAACAACGCCAACGTGCTTAGCCTCGGCGCCAGGGAGTACTCGATCGAGGACGCGCTGAGCTTCGCTAAGGTGTTCGTGGAGACAGCCTTCTCGAATGAGCCGCGGCACGCGCGGCGGCTCGACATGATCGCCGCCTACGAGGAGTCGGGAGAACTGCCCGCCGAGCCCTCCCCGCGGGGGTAGGAGGCGCCGTCGCCGGGGGCTGAGCGCGGCCGCTTCGGGGCCCGGCCAGGCGACTGGGCGCGGTCCTGAGCCTCGGCGAGGCCCGCGGCGGCCTCCTCGTGCGCAGCCGAGGGCTCCGACACGTCCCTGGCCCGCATGGCCGCATCCAGCGAGATCTTCATTCCTGGCATTGCTGTCACGGTACCGCCTGGCGGGTGAGCGGGACGAGGGCGTTTTCCGCGTCAGGGTCGGGACCGGTACAGTGCCGGCAAGATGGTTTCGAAGGTCGGCCGCCAGTTCTGGTCCGCGGTCACGACGGCCGCGGCTCGCCAGCGCGCGAGGATGAGCCGCGGCCTCATCACCAGGAACCGGCAGACGGCGTTCGGTCTCGCCCTGCTGACCGTCGCGATCGGCGTGGGCGCGCTCGAGACCTCGGCGGACTGGCTGTCACCGGGCGTGCTGATCCTGCCGGTGCTCGCCGGCGGGTTGCTGCTCTGGCCCCGAGCGCTCCGGGTCTTGTTCGGGTTTGTTGCCGTCATGCTCGCCATCGACTGGATCAACGGCAAGAAGGCGGGGCTCGGCATCGTGGCGGCCATCGTGGTCACCGCGTTGTTCGCCGACGTCCTGGCGCGGACCAGGGCGAAGCTCGGCATGCAGGGCCTGCGCGGCGACCGGATGCTGGTGGAGTTGCGGGACAGGCTGCGGGCGCAGGGCCAGATGCCCGAGTTGCCGGACGGCTGGCGCGCGGTCTCGGTGCTGCGACCGGCTGGGGGCTCGTCGTTCGGCGGCGACTTCCTGGTGTCTGCCTATGACGGCAAGGTTCTCGAGCTCGCCCTGGTAGACGTAGCCGGGAAGGGCATCGACGCGGGGACGAGAGCCCTGCTGCTCTCGGGCGCGTTCGGCGGGCTGCTCGGCTCCGTCCCGCACTCGGAGTACCTGCCCGCCTGCAACGCCTACTTGCAGCGCGGCGGACCGCCGGAGGGCTTTGTCACCGCGGTGCATCTGACGGTCGACCTCGTCAGCGGTGACTACCTCATCTCGTCGGCCGGCCATCCGCCCGCGGCGCAGTTCGAGAGCGGCAGCGGTCGGTGGCGGCTGACCGAGGCCAGGGGAATCGTGCTCGGCGTGGTACCCGAGCTGCGCAGCCGGCCGGAGCGAGGCGTGCTGCGGTTCGGCGACGCGCTCATGCTGTACACCGACGGACTGGTCGAGGGGCCAGGCCGGGACATCGACGCGGGCATCGACAGGCTGCTGGGCGCGGCAGACCAGCTGATCACTGGCGGCATCGACGCGGGCGCCGCCCGGCTCGTGCAGACCATGCAAGGTGACGGGCCGAACTCCGACGACTGCGCGCTGGCCATCATCTGGCGCGATCCGCGGGGTGCAGGCGGCGGGGCAGCTAGCCGGGAGTCATGACCTCGCTGTCGCTGATCAGCCTGATGGCGTACTCCACGAGCGTGACCAGGACGTCGCGAGACGAGGAACGGTGCCGGGCGTCACAGAGCACGACCGGAACACCGGCGTTGAGGTCGAGCGCTGCTCTGACGGTCTCGGGCTGGTAGCGCTTGGCGCCGTCAAAGCAGTTCACCGCGACGACGAAGGGCAGCGCGCGCCGCTCGAAATAGTCCACGGACGGGAAGCTGTCGGCCAGCCGGCGGGTGTCGGCCATGACCACGGCACCGAGCGCGCCCAGCGCGAGCTCGTCCCACATGAACCAGAAGCGGTGCTGGCCCGGCGTACCGAACAGGTAGACGACGAGGTCATCGCGGACCGTGATCCGGCCGAAGTCCATCGCGACCGTGGTGGTGGTCTTGTCCTCGACGCCGTCGAGCGTGTCCACCATAATGCCGGGTTCGCTCAGCGTCTCCTCGGTGCGGAGCGGCTTAATCTCGCTGACCGCCGAGACCAGGGTGGTCTTGCCGGCGCCGAATCCGCCGGCAATGAGGATCTTGATCGACACCGGGCCGTCGGCCACGGCGTCATCGTCAGAGCTTGCGAAGGGCATCAGCGACATCCTTGAGCAGTTTCGGGTCGGTCAGTCTGGTCCGCAGTGGCGGACGGATGACGACCAGCCCTTGTTCGCGCATGTCGGAGAGCAGAATCCGCACGACACCGATGGGCAAGTCCAGGTCGGACGCCAGGTCGGCGACCGGCTTGGGCTGGCGGCACTGGCGGATGACCGCCACGTACTCGGGTTCGAGCAGCAGCCCGTCCACCATGGCATTGGTTGAGGTTACGAGCGCAAGCAGGTCGATGGTCTCGCCGGTCGGCCGGGTGCGGCCGCCGGTCAGCGCGTACGGGCGAACGACCGGACCGGCACCGCGGTCTAGCCATTGATCGCCGCGCACTGTCGGTCACACCGCCTCGGCAGCGCTCGCGGGTGGTCGCGGCCCCACGCCCATGTGCTCGCCGACACGCCGGACCAGGACAGCCATCTCGTAAGCGATCTGGCCGGCCGCATCGGCGTCAGCCGCGGCGAGCACCGCCAGGCAGCTACCCTCGCCGGCCGCGGTGACGAACAGGAAGGCCGACTCCATCTCGACAATCGTCTGTCTCGGCAGCCCGCAGCCGAAGTGCTGACCGACTCCCCTGGCCAGGCTCTGGAAGCCGGCGGCGACGGCGGACAGGTGCTCGGAATCCTCCCGGGTCAGTCCTGCCGACGATCCGATGGCCAGCCCGTCCCGAGAAAGGATGACCGCCTTCTCGATCTGCGCCACCCGCGCGACCAGATCATCGAGCAGCCAGTCCAATTGCCCGGTACGGCTCATGTCATCCTCCCCTGTGCCTCGCACCCGATTCAGTCCTCAGCACCGTGTCCGGCCTCGCCGGAATTGTCTGTCTCCGGCCACTCTCCGGTCGCCTCGGGATCGGGCTCGGGTGGGGCTGCGGCGCGGCCAAGCTGCCAGCCTCGCTGCAGGGCGCTCACCATGTTTCGCGCCGCCTCCGGTGACGTCGGCAGGGTCGCGGGAGGCGGGCGCTCGCTGTCATCCGGCCGCGCGGCAGCAGGCTCGGCCGCCGGGGACCGCCTGACCGGCAGGCTGAAGCCGCCGCTGACAAAGCCGGACTCGTCGGGCGGCGGCGTGTCCCGAAGCTGCGGCGCGAGGCTCGCCTGGCGGACCCGCACCGGCAGGCCAAGCTCCGCAAGGTCCGCCGCAGCCGGCCCCTTGTCGTCGCCTTCGCCGTCGCCGACCGGCGCGGCCGGCCGAAGCGGAGGAGGGGGGCCGGCCCGGCGGTCGTCGTCGCCGATGTCCTGCGGTGTCAGTCGGCCGAAGCTGAAACCAGCGCCGCTGAGGCTCCGCTCTGGGGTGCCTGTCGGGCTCGGGTAGCCGTTGCCGGGGCTTGGGGCGTGTCCGTTGCCCGCCGGGATGGCCGTCAGCGCGGCGTGGCGGCCGCCGATCCGGTCGTACCGCGCGCCGTCCTCTCGGCCGGCCGGCAGCGCCGGTCCGCGTCCGATGGCCGTCTCGTCCACGACCAGCACGAGCGGGATCAGCACGATGGCCGTGGTCCCGCCGTACACGGACGGCCGGAGGGTGACCTTGATGTCGTGGCGCTGCGCCAGTTGCCCGGTGATGAACAGCCCCATCCGGTCGCTGCCGGACAGGTCGAACTGCGGTGGGTTGGCCAGGTTGGTGTTGATCTCCTCGAGCCTGGCTGCGGAGATGCCCAGGCCGCGGTCCTCGATCTCGATCGCGAAGCCGCGGCCCACCATGTCGCCCTGCATCCGCACCGGCGTGTTCGGCGGGGAGAAGACCGTGGCGTTCTCGGCCAGCTCGGCGAGCAGGTGGATCACGTCGGCTACCCCATGACCAGCGACCGAAGCTCCCGTCCGGCACAGCACCCTGATCCGGGTGTAGTCCTCCACCTCGGCGACCGCCGCTCGCAGCACGTCGATCAGCGGGACAGGCTGACGCCAGCCCCGGGCGGGCGTATCGCCGGACAGGATGATGAGGCCCTCGGCGTGTCGGCGCATTCGGGTCGTGAGGTGGTCGATGCGGAACAGGTCTTCGAGCTGCTCGGGCTCGTTGGCTCGTCGTTCCATGCCATCCAGCAGCGTCAGCTGCCGGTGCAGCAGCGACTGGCTTCGGCCGGCCAGGTTCCTGAACACGTCGCTGATGCCACGCCGCAGCCGCGCCTCGTCGACGGCCGCCTGCACGGCCGCGTGCTGTACGACGCCGAACGCGTCCCGCACTTGCTCGATCTCATTGCCCGTCGTTGTGACGGCGGGCCGGTACTCGTCGAGGTCAACGGGCTCGCCCGCACGAACCTGGCCGATGACGCGCGGCAGCTCGTCGTTCGCCAGGGACAGCGCCGACGCCCGCAGCTCGCGCAGCTGGCGCACCAGCCCCCGGCCGATGACAGCCGACAGGGCGATCGACACGATGATGGCCAGCAGCCCCAGCCCGACGGCCAGCAACACCTGCAGCTGGGCCGTGCTTGCCTGCTGATCGAGCGTCTGCTGAAGCCGTGCCCCCGCCACGGTGAGCGCCTTGCCGATGGCTACCGAGTAGGCGATGAAGGCCGTCCTGGCCTGGACCACCCTGACGGGAGGCGCACCAGCCCGCCACGACGTGTCGGTGACAGTCGACTCCGCGGTCATCATTGCGTCGCTGACGGGTGCGGTGAGGTACTGCGCGAACCCTGCGGCGTACGTACTGGAGAGGTTAGGCAGCCAGTCGTCGATCAGCCGCTGCCGCGAGTTCGCCATCGAGGCGATCGTCATGCGGTCGACGTCGGGGAACCTGCCCTGCTGCAGGTCCGCGCTCAGGAGGTCGGTCTCGTCGGCGGCTGCCTGGGTAGCCCTGTCGAGGTTGAGCAGATCCATGTCCTGCGTGGCCATCGACGCGCTCGCCTGGGTGGCGATGATCGTGGCCAGCACGTGGTTGCCTGATTCGATGATCGAGTCGTAGTTGGCGAGCGTTGCTTGCTTCGTGATGGCGTTGTCCGCAACCTCGCTGCGGGTCAGGTTCAGCTCGGCGGCCTCCCCGACCATTGCGTGGATGGCCGTGAGTTCGCTGCCAGTAGCGTTGGCTGTGACCGCCGGAGATCGGAAATCGCTCTCCAGCTTCGACAGTGCCTTGCTGGTCGCGGCCTCCTGAATACCCAGCTGGCCGGCGAAGAGCGGGTCGGTCGGTGCGGCAAGGCTGACGAGCGCGTAGCCGCATTCGGTCGCCGCCTGCTTCTGGAATGCGGTGAGCTGATTGACGACATCGCCCCTGAGCGCTTTCGCCCTGGTCTGAGTCAGCGCGTTACCGAGCGTGAGGCTGGCCGTGAACGCGTACAGCAGCAGGAGGCAGGCCACCGGGATAGCGATGAGGATACCGACCCGGAGGCGGATTGATCTGTGCCGCAATCCCATACAGGAGGCCCCAGAGTGATCAGGTGAGTCGTCGTCATCGCACCGCGGGCACAAAAAACCACGAACGATATTGGAGCGTAACATCGCAATGGCTCCTCGAAATGTGAATCCGGATTGGCCGTCCGAATTCGGCGAGAAGGTCCGTTCGGACTGACCTCAAGGCATGCAGCGAATCGGCCGTCGCGCCCCGCCGGGCTGGCCCCGGGGCGTACCTGGCTTCGGTAGAATCCGCGCGTGGCTGCTGCTGCGAGGCGGCGTGCGGGCACATCGACGGGGGTCGGGCATTACGGGGGGTCAGGCATGATGCTGGCGGCGAACCGCGCTGACGTCGTCGTGATCGGCGGGGGACTTGCGGGCATCAGGGCGGCGATCGAACTGGCCGGGGCCGGGCGCGAGGTGACGCTCATCGAGGGCCGTCCGTGGCTAGGCGGCGCTACTTGCTCGTTCATTCGGCGCGGGCTGACGATTGATAACGGCCAGCACGCCTTCTTACGGTGCTGCACCGCCTATCAGGACCTGCTGGCGCGGCTCGGCGTGAGCAGTTCCTGCGCTATTCAGGACCGGCTCGATCTGACCGTACTGGACAGCGCCGTGCTCAGCGGGCCGGCGCAGGCACGCCTGCGCCGGTCAGTGCTGCCGGCCCCGGCACACCTGGCGACGGCGCTGGCCCGCTACCGGCTGCTGTCCGCGACAGAGCGCCTCAAGGTCGCCACGATGGCGGTCGCGCTCCTGTTCACCGACCCCGTCACCGGGGACGACCGCAGCCTGGGCGGCTGGCTCCGCCAGCACCGGCAGGATGAGCGGGCTCGCGCCAAGCTCTGGGACTGGCTGTGCGTCGCCGTGCTCAACGTCGCGCCCGAGCACGCCGATCTCGCGCTCGCGGCCAGCGCGATCAGGACTGCCGTCCTGGCCGGGCGGGACAACGCCGACATCGGCGTGCCGACCGTGCCGCTGAGCGGGCTGCACGGCGGCCCGGCTGTCGCGCTGCTCGGCAGTCTCGGCGTCACGATCAGGCTCGGGCTCCGGGCTGCGGCCGTGCAGTCGGGAGTCGGCGGCGGTTACCTCGTCAGAGCCACCCCGGCCGGAGCCGGGGAGTCCGCAGCCGTGCCGGGGCCGGCGGCCGAGGACATCCGCGCCGACGGTGTCGTGCTGGCGGTGCCTCCGGGCCAGGCGGCGGCGCTGGCCCCGGCCGCCTTAGCCGGCGAGGCCGCCCGGTGGTCGCTGTTGCGACCGTCGCCGATCGTCAGCGTGCACGTGATCTACGGCAGCCGCGTCACTCGGCTGCCGTTCGCGGCCGTTGTCGGCTCGCCGGTGCGCTGGGTGATGGACAAGTCCAACGCCGCCGGGCTGCCCGCGGGCCAGTACCTCGCGGCCTCGATACCCGCCGCCGATGACTACGTCGACATGCCCGCAGCGCAGTTGCGCGAGCGGGTGCTGCCGGTGCTCGACCGGGTATTCCCGGCGGCGGCCGAGGCGAGTATCGAGGACTTCTTCGTCACCAGGGAGCGGCGCGCCACCATTTCGCACGAGCCCGGCACGCAGCAGCTGCGCCCCGCCTTCGGGCTCCCCGGCCTGGCCGTGGCGGGTGCGTGGACGGACACGGGCTGGCCGGACACCATGGAGGGCGCCGTTCGCAGCGGACGATCGGCCGCGCAGAAACTGATCGCGGACCTGGCTGCCGGTTCCGGGCCGGGGCCGGCGCGGCCCGCGGCGGAGCGCGCCACCGC
>JBOHCP010000181.1:0-8722 GCA_050698875.1 Streptosporangiaceae bacterium
CATCACGCCGGAGCGGCTGGCAGAGTTCTTCGGGCCGCGGAGCGTGGCGCTGGTCGGCGCGTCGGAAACGTCCGGGTGGGCCAGGTTCATCGTCGCGGCCAGTGCCGCGGTCGGCTACAGCGGCCCGCTGCTGCCGGTGCACCCGCGGCACTCGACGGTCTTCGGCCGGGCGGCGGTGCGCAGCCTGCGCGACCTGGCCGAGCCGGCCGACCTCGCGTTCATCCTCGCCCCGACCGAGGCCGTGCCGAGCGTCATCGAGGACGCTGCGGTCGCCGGAGTGCGGAACGCCATCGTGCTCGCGTCCGGGTACCGCGAGGCCGGGAAGTCCGGGCGGGACCTCGAGGACGAGCTGGTCGCGGCGGCAGCCCGGCACGGCATCTTGCTACTCGGGCCGAACACGCTGGGCTTCCTCAACACCGCTGCCAGGGCGGCGCCGTTCGCGCTGACGGTGCCGCTGCCGCTGACCGCGGGTCCGGTCGGGATCGCGCTGCAGAGCGGCGCGCTGTCCAGCGCCCTGCTCGCCTTCGCCCGGTCGCAGGCGATCGGCGTGAGCACGCTGGCCAGCGTCGGCAACGAGGCGATGATCACCACCGCCGACGTGCTCGACTACCTGGTCGCCGACGAGCAGACCAGGGTCATCTGCCTGTTCCTGGAGGAGGTCGGCGACCCGGCGGCGTTCAGCGCGGCGGCGCAGCGCGCCGACGCGGCAGGCAAGCCGGTCGTGGCGCTGAAGGTGGGTGCCAGCCAGGCCGGGCAGCAGGCAGCGCTCGCGCACACCGGCGCCGTGGCGGGCGACGACGCGGTGGTCAGCGCAGCGCTGCGGCAGCTCAACATCATCAGGGTGACCAGCATCGAGAGCCTGCTCAGCACCGCGGCGCTGCTGGCTTACCAGCGGTGGCCGCGGGGCCGACGGATGGGCGTGCTCACCTCCTCGGGCGGCGCCTGCGACGTCATCGCCGACCGGGCGAGCGTCGAGGGCATCGAGATCCCGCCGTTCTCCGCCGCGACGACGGCGGCGATCGCGGCCGGGCTGCCGTCGTTCGCCGCGGCCCGCAACCCGCTGGACTGCACTGGCTACGTGCTGGCGAACGCCCGTACCTCGGCGCTGACCGCGATCGACCGTGCGCTCGATGCTGCCGTCGACGATCAGGGGCTGGACTTCGTGCTGTCCGCCGGGTTCGCGATCCCCGAGGCCAGGCCGCCGGACCCGGCAGGCAGGATGCTCGAGGACCGGATCGCCTGGGTCGCCGGCCGGATGTCCGCCGCGCCGATCCCCGTCATCCCGCTGAGCATGACGTGCACCGACGTCACGGGGTACGCGCGCGACCTGCTCGGCTCGCACGATATCCATCTGCTGCCGGGCATGGAGCTCGGGGTGCAAGCCCTCGGCAACGCGCTGCGCTGGCAGGAGGGTCGCGGCGGCGTGCGGCCGATCCTGGGCCGGACGAAAGACCGCGGCGCGCCCGCGGTCGCCTGGAGCGAGGCGCGGGCGCGCGACCTGCTCACTGCGGGTGGTATCCCCGTCGTGCCCGGCCGCGTCGCCCGGTCGGCCGACGAGGCAGTCGCCGCCGCGCTCTCGCTCGGCAGCCCCGTCGCGCTCAAGATCAGCTCCGCTGACGTCGCCCACAAGTCGGATGTCGGCGGGGTGGCGCTGAACCTGTCTGGCGACGCGGCGGTTCGCGACGGCTATGCGCAGGTGGTGGCCTCGGCCCAGCCACACGGAGGCGGGAGCGAGGTCCTGGTCACCTCGATGCGGACCGGTGGCGTGGAGGTCCTGGCCGGCGTCACGATGGACGCCAGCTTCGGGCCGGTCCTCGCGGTCGGACTCGGGGGCATCTGGGTGGAGACGCTGCACGACACCAGCCTGCGGCTGCTGCCGGCCGACCCGGCCGAGGTCGGGCGGATGCTGACCGAGCTGCGCGGGCTGCCGCTGCTGCAAGGCGCCCGTGGCGGCACGGCCGCGGACCTGGACACGCTCGCGCGGGTGATCGCCGCCATCGGCGATCTCGCCTGCTCGGTCAGCGGACTGCAGGCACTCGAGGTCAACCCGCTCTGGGTGCGCGGTGACCAGGTCGAAGCGCTGGACGTCCTGGTCGTGGCGGGCCATGACGACAAGGATGTCGAGTTCACTAGATAAGGGAGAACCGGACAGATGATCCTCGGTGTTACTGCGGAGCAGGAGGAGCTGCGCGCGTCGGTCAGGCGGTTCCTGGCGGACCGGGCGCCGATTACCGCCGTGCGATCGCTCATGGAGACCACCGACGGGCTGGACCGTGCCGTCTGGCGGCAAGCCGGCGACCAGCTTGGCCTGCAGGGCATTGCGATTCCGGAGGAGTACGGCGGGGCCGGGTTCGGCTTTGCCGAGCAGGCGATCGTGCTGGAAGAGTTCGGCGCGTCGCTGTATGGCGGGCCCTATCTGGCCAGCGCGGTGCTGGCGGCAACTGCGCTGCTCGCCAGCGCGGACGAGGCGGCCAAGAAGGCATACCTGCCCGGCATCGCCTCCGGGGAGGTCATCGCCACGCTGGCGTTCACCGAGGAAGACGGCTCCTGGGACGTTGACGCGATCGCGATGACGGCCAGCGGTGAGGGTGCGAGCTGGCGGCTGGATGGCCGTAAGAGCTTCGTGCTGGACGGTCACACCGCCGACGTGATCCTCGTGGTGGCGCGTACCGGCGACGGGCTGGGCCTGTTCGCCGTGCCAGCCGGCGCGGCCGGGCTGACCCGCACGCCACTGCCGACGCTGGATCAGACCCGCAAGCTTGCCAGGCTGGACTTTGACGCCGTCCCGGCGGTGCTGGTCGGCGGTCCGGGCGAGGGCGCGGCGGTGCTGAGCCGAACCCTGGATGTGGCCGCGATCGCGCAGGCCGCCGAGCAGCTCGGCGGCGCGCAGCGGGCGCTGGACATGGCGGTCGAGTATGCCAAGGTCCGGCACCAGTTCGGCCGGCCGATCGGCAGCTTCCAGGCGATCAAGCATCGCTGCGCCGACCTGCTGCTGGAGGTCGAGTCGCTCCGCTCGGCCGTGCAGTACGCGGCCGCCGCGGTGGCGGAGAACTCCGACGAGATCCCGGTCGTCGCGTCCCTGGTCAAGGCCTACGCCTCCGATGTGTACTTCCACGTCGCCGCGGAGAACATCCAGATCCACGGCGGCATCGGCTTCACCTGGGAACACGACGCGCACCTGTACTTCAAGCGGGCCAAGGCCAGCGAGCTGTTCCTCGGCGACGCCAGCTACCACCGCGAGCACCTGGCCACCCGCATCGGCCTCTAACGGCAGGCCGCGGGGACGCGGTAGCTGTCGACCCCGCTGCCGTAGCCGTTGCCGTACTTTGCTGCGGCGATCACTGGCGATCTTTCCGCCGGACGGATTTCTCTTCGGCGCCCCCGCCTGCGGAACCGCCTCCGCCGCCGTGACTGTCGCCGACGCTGTTCGCGAACGCGCTGAACAGCGCGGCCACGGCCAGTGCTAGGACTCCGAGTAGCAGCATTCCTATGACCGCCGCTACCGGGACTGCTATGAGCAACGTCGCAGGCCGCGAGACATAGGGCCGGGCCATCACAACACTGCCGCCCGCGTAGATGACAGCGCCGGCGGCCAGCACGATCAGTCCCGCGCGGTTGTGCAGTTCGCTGTGCCAGGCGAAGCTGACCATCTCGACGGTGATGTGGCCGCCGAGGCTCTGGTCGCGCACGTTGTGCCACATCACCACTGCGACGCTGCCGACTCCCAGCGCCTGCACTATCAGGCCCCATACCACCCAGGGCCAGCGTGACCGGAGCGGCGCGAGAATTCGGTGTCCGTTGATCAGCTCAGTGCCCATGCGCGTGCCTCACGAACGCTCCGGAATCGCGCTGAACTCGTGATCATCATGCCAGATCGGCGGCAGGTATCACTAGGCGCGGCTGATCAGGAGACGGTCCCGACGACCTCCGCCAAGGCCTCGATGCGATCACCCGCGCCAGATTGATCACGTACTAACCTGGCCCAAGTCGGGTCTCACGACAGGCAGCCGGGACGCGGTAGCTGGTGACGCGGGTGTGGTTGCTGTTGCCGTACTTAGCTGCGGCGATCACGGCTGTATCGACGCGTCGGCTTCGCTGAGGCTGTCCCGGAGGTCGGCTGCCAGCCGGAACAGGTCTGGACCGAGGTAGGCCAGCTCGGCAAGAACCTTGGCGGAGGGCAGATAGCTGGCGTGCTGGCGCCGGCCGTCGCGTTGCTGCTCGCCGACGCCCTGGGTGCGGATGTCGGGCAGGGAGGGCTCGGTCACCCGAGCAACAGTAACGGCCGCCGTGTCTGGCCTAACCGCGACACGCACACGACGATCTTCACGCTGAGAAGCCGAGTGCGTGAGCGCGCGAGCGCGCGAGATGCGCGTCACGCCGACGGGCGCCGCGCGTACCGGACGGCGTGCGGCCGGTACTCGCCGCTGACCTCGGCTTGCCGCAGCGCGGTGAGGAATGCGGCCGGCCCGTCGAAGTCAGGCAGCTCCAGGTAGGCGGCACCGATGCCCTCCGGGTCGTGCGCGTCCGAGCCCGCGCCGCCGGGCAGGTCATAGTGGGCCGCCAGCTCGCCCGCCCGCCGGTTGAACTCCTGGTCCTCGATCTTGGCGTTGAAGACCTCGACGATGTCGACGCCGCCGTCGGCGCACAGCCGTCCGGAGACCGCGGGATCCAGCGTGGACCTGCCAGGATCGAACGGGTGCGGCAGGTAGACCAGTCCGCCCTGGGCCCGGATGAGGCCGATTGCCTCCGCGAGCGGCAGCACGTAGGGGATGCGCTCGGTGAGGAAGAGCCCGATGACGTCGCCTTTGGTGGTGCGGATCTCCTCGCCGACGATGACGCGGGCACCGATGCCGCGCTCTGCCGCGGCGACCGCCGCGGCCGTCACGTTGTGGTCGGTGATGCAGACGACGTCGAGCCGTTGCTGCTCGACGCACTCTGCCAGCTCGTCGATGGTCGTGACGGCGTCGCCCGACAGCACGGTGTGCAGGTGGCAGTCGACGCGGATCAGGCTCATCAGGCCTGCGGGACCGGGACGCCGAGCTCGGCCAGCAGCTCCTGCGAATAGGTGACCCGGCCCGTCAGGCTGTGCGGGTCCCGGTGGCAGAGCATCAGCGCGGCCGCCGCCATCACCGACGGGGGCTCGGAATTCGGGTCGCCCTCGGTGGTCAGATGGTGGAAAACCGTGCCTGGCGTCGGCACCACCTTCGTCGGGGACAGCGCGTTCACCGCGATGTTGTCCGGATACAACTCGGCCGCGAGGCCGGTAGAGAACCGCTCGATCGCGGCCTTGCACATCCCGTACACGGTGCCGCCCCGGCCGGCGAACGGGCCCGGCGGGAACACGGGATGCCGGGCCGCAATCGAGGAGATGTTGAGTATCCATCCCGCGCCGCGCGCCCGCATCCCCGGCAGCACGAGCTGGGCCAGCTGGAACGCGGCTTCGACCTGGACCGCGAACATCAGCGCGTAACGCTTCGGGGCGAAGTCCTCGACCCTGGTGAAGTACGTCACCGCCGCGTTGCTCACCAGGATGTCGGGCTGGCCGAGCTGTCTGACGGTCTCGGCCACCAGGCGCTCCCGGTCTGATGGCCTGGACATGTCGGCGGCGATCGCGACGGCGGTGCCGCCGCTCGCCGAGATCTGCCCGGCCGTTTCGGTGATGGTGCCCGCGAACGGCGACGCACCGGGCTCCGCGGTCCGGGCGCTGACCGCCACCGCCGCGCCCTCGGCGCCAAACCGCCTGGCGATCTCGGCGCCGATGCCGCGACTCGCGCCGGTGACGATGGCCACCCGGCCGTCCAGCAGACCCATACTCCGACCTCCGGTCAGGACAATCGTGCAGTGGAGCCAAATACTAGAAGCGTGTTCTACTAGGCCATTGGACCGACTCCGACCGACCGTGTCAATGCGGTCGGCCGGCCGCGCTCGGGAGGTAACGATGCCACTCAACCACAGTCTCGTCGGAAGCCCGGGCGAGTCGGCCGAGCGGTCCTGGACGTCGGCCGACGCGCTGCTCTACGCGATCGGCGTGGGGGCCGGCCTTGGTGATCCGCTGCATGAGCTGCAGTTCACCACCGAGAACACCGCGGGCGTGCAGCAGCAGGTGCTGCCCACCTACGGCGTCCTGCTCGCGCAGGCGAGGATGTCGGGCAACCTCGGCGACTTCGACCGGGCGATGCTCGTGCACGCCGAGCAGTCGATCGAGCTGCACAAGCCGTTGCCGGTCCAGGGCACGCTGCGCACCTCGGCGACCGTGACCGGCATCTACGACAAGGGCTCCGGTGCCCTCGTCGAGACCGAGAACCGCGCGGTCGACGCAGCGACCGGCGAGCCGCTGGTGACGTCGACGAGCAGCACCTTCATCCGCGGTGAGGGCGGGTTCGGCGGCGACCGTGGCACCGCCCCGGCCTGGCAGCTGCCCGACCGCGCGCCGGATCACAAAGTGACCGTGCAGACCAGGCCAGAACAAGCGCTGCTGTACCGGCTGTGCGGGGACCGTAACCCGCTGCACGCCGACCCAGCGTTCGCCGCCAGGGGCGGTTTCAGCCGTCCGATCCTGCATGGCCTGTGCACCTACGGGTTCACCGGGCGGGTGCTGCTGCACGAGCTGTGCGGCTCCGATCCGGGGCGCTTTACGTTCATGTCCGGCCGTTTCAGCAGGCCGGTACTGCCGGGTGAGTCGCTCATCGTGTCCATCTGGGCGGGCGATAGCGGGACCGCCCAGTTCCAGACGGCCAAGGAGGACGGAACCGTCGTCATCGACCGCGGCACGCTCCGCCACCAGTAGCCTGGGCGGGTGTTACTGTCGGCCGAGGTCATCACGATCACCGGCCGGTTCCTCGAGTTCATCGATGCCAGCGCACCAGGCCTCGTGACCGGCCTGTACCTGCGCGGATCCCTGGCGTTCGGAGAGTACTTCCCCTGGCCAGAGTGACATCGATGTCACCGCCGTGCTTGCCGAGCGGCCCGGCGCTGACCAGCTGGACGCGCTGGCGTCGGCGCACGCCGCGGGGTACGACGCGTCTCGCCGGCCGTACTTCGACGGCTTCCACCTGATGGGCGCCGACCTCGCCAGCTCGCCGGAGGCTTGCCCGGACCTGCCGTGATGTTCGAAGGGGTCGTTCAGCCCCGCTGAGCGGTGCGATGTCAACCTGGTGAGCTGGCACGAGCTGGCGGGGCGCGCGATCGTGATCCGCGGTCCCGCACCGACGGAAGCCGACGCGCGCGGACCGACGACGATGCGTTGCAGGCGTACAGCCACGGCAACCTGACGTCCTACTGGGCCGGCGCCGGCGAGCAGCTGCGGGCGCACCCAGATGCGGCCGGTGCGCCCTGGACGGCGGCCTGGTGTGTCCTCGGCGTGAGCCGCCTGCATCATCTGCTCGCCACCGGCGCGCTGGCCTCCAAGAGCGGTGCGGGGCGTTACGCGCTGACCGCGTTCGGCCCGCACTGGCAGCCGATCGTCCGCGAGGCGCTCCGGGCCGGGAACGGCCGGTGGACGCTTCGGAGTACGAGGATGACACGGACTCCCGCGGCCGGGACACGACGGAGTTCACCTGGATGGCCATCGAGACCGGCCTCGCGCTGCGGCCGTAGCAGAGCCGGTTGGAGCGGGCCCGCGGCCTGCGATCTGCGACGCTGGTTTCCGTGGACGAGAACTATGGCCCAGAGCCGTCGGCGGTCATCCCCGACCCGGCGCTCGTGGTGCTCGTCGGCGCCGCAGGATCGGGCAAGTCGACCTGGGCCGCGCAGCACTACCTGCCGCGGGAGATCGTTTCATCCGATCAGCTCCGCGCCGTGGTCGGCAGCGGCGAGCACGACCTGGACGCGTCGGACGACGCGTTCGCGCTGCTCGAGCACATCGTCGCCGCGCGAACAGGCCGTCGGCTCAGCACCGTCGTGGACACCCTCGGCCTGAGCCCGGACCGTCGCCGAGGCTACCTCGGTCAGGCTTGGCTGGCTGGCCTGCCCGCCGTTGCCGTGCTGTTTGACACCGACGCTGCCGTCTGCCGCCAGCGCAACCGGTCCCGAGAACACCCTGTGCCTGCCGTCGTACTAGATGCCCAGCTCGCCAGGGTTCTCGATACCGCCGGTCAGCTCGGGACCGAGGGCTGGGACGTGGTCGTGAGCATGTCGGCCGGGCACGCCGTGGAGCCAGCGCACTCGGCCGGCAGCAGCCGCGCCGCCCGCCAGCAGCGGGACCGGCCGACGGGGCTGGAGTTCGTCCTGCAGATTTCCCGGTTCGGCTGGGACGAGGATCCGGCGCGCTGGCTGACGTCCGTCGCGCTCGCCGCAGCGGACGCCGGGTTCGCCGGTATCGCACTGATGGACCACCTCATCCAGATCCCGCAGGTGGGCCGCAGCTGGGAACCCATCCCCGAGCCCTGGGTCACGCTTGGCCTGCTCGCGGGCCTGGACACGGGCCTGCGGCTCGGCACCCTCGTGAGCCCGGTGACGTTCCGCCCGCCCGGTGTGCTGGCCAAGACGGCGGCCACCCTCGATGCGCTCAGCGGCGGGCGGGCATTCGTCGGCGTCGGCGCCGGCTGGTGGAATCGCGAGCACGCGGCGTTCGGCCTGCCGTTCCCGCCGGCCGGGCGGAGGCTCGCGATGCTGGAATCCGAGATCGAGACGCTGCGTGCGCTCTGGCAGCCGGGCACCAAGGCCTACCACGGGCCGCGTGTGCAGCTCCCCGAGACAACCTGCTACCCGCGGCCGGCCGACC
>JBOHCP010000182.1:0-8704 GCA_050698875.1 Streptosporangiaceae bacterium
TTGACCGCAGCACCCGTCCGGGGCCGCGCAGGTAGGTCTTGAGCTGCCGGTTGCCGGTCTCGTGCTCCCACCTTTGGTGGTAGGCCTGCGCGAGCACGGCGGCCGGGGCCGCGGTGAACTCGGTGATGGTGGTGACCAGGGTGATCAGCTCGCCTTTCCCGTCGCCGTCCCGGTCGGGGACCTCGTACTCGGCCGCCCGCACGTAACAGGCCTTCTCCTGGTCCAGGTCACCGCCGGCGCGGGCTGCCTCGATCAGGTCGCGGCGGGTCCTGCCCCTGATCTTCGGGTCGGTCAGCACCGAGGTGTACGACCCGTCCGGCAGGATCTGCAGCACCGGCAGCGTCAGGTCAGATCTCACCCGCCACAGCATCGCCGCGCCAGTGTCAGCGGCCGTGCGCCAGTCCGCCCGGTTACAGAAGTTGCGGTCGGCGATCAGCAGCCAGTCCTGCTCCAGCCGCTTATGCAGCCGGCGGGCCAGGGCCTGCTCCCCGGCGCCCTTGCCGGCGACACCGCCGATCTCCGCGTCCGCCACCGCATGCGAGCCGCACTCGCTGATCGTGACAACCCGCGCCTTCGGGAACGCCGGACGGCCCTCATCATCAGCCCGGGCGCCGGAGTACCCGAACGCCGCCGCGTTCTGCGTCGTGCCGGGGACGTCCCACCCGAACCCGTCAATGGCCATCAGCCGCCAGTGCCCGAGGAACGCCCCGGCGGTCAGCTCTTCCGCGACCGGCGCCGCGACCTGCGCGAACAGCTCCCTCAGGGGCTCATACCCGAGCCGCTGCCGGGCCTGGGTGATCCCGCCCTCAGTTCGGGAGTTGATGCTGGTTGTTAACGACATCGAGGCGGCCCGCGCCGAGCTGATCGGTCACGGCGTGGACGTAAGTGAGGTGTTCCACGATGAAAGCGGCGTTTTCCATCGGGCCGGGACGGTGGGAGGACGGTGGGACGGATGACGGGCCCAGGTTCGGAAGGCCACTCCTACTCTTCGTATATCTCGTTCAGCGATCCGGACGGCAACGGCTGGATCATCCAAGAGATCAAGACGCGGCTTCCTGGACGTGAGTGGACCTAAGCATTGAGGGGCGAAGTCGAGCCAATCGTCAAGAGCGGCTCACTCCGCCACGCGGCAGGCAGCCGTCCGGTCAATGCCGGTGGGCGCACCGCCACAGGCCCTAGCTCCCCGACCCTCACACGCACGGACTGAGACCCCGCCGCACCAGCGGGGTCTCAGTCCAAGCACATGCAGTTGCGAACTGGCCGAGGTGCCGGCGCACGCAGACGCGATCCTGCAGCCGCCGGTCATCCTGGCCACGATCGTGATGCCAGGCTCGACCAGCTAAGCCGACGAAGATCGAGATCGCGACGGCGACCAGCACGCCCGCGAGCACCGCCGCCGCTCGCTGGATCTTGCTGCGCACGGTCTGGTACAGCGTCACCTGCGCCACCAGCAGCGCGGCGGGCGGGGCCAGCACGGCCGGTTGTACAGTACGGCCGCAGCAGCGCTACGCCATAGGCAAACACGGCGGCGCCGGCCAGCCGCGCGATGACGGTAGCTCGCGTCGTCCCGCTCGCCTTATCGGAAGCCATGAAGACCGCCACGTTAGCCACCTCCGCGAGCCTCATGACCGGTCGCGGGCGTGTCGTCCGGCCGAGGAGATGGCAGGAGGGCAGCTCACCCCCGTAATGGCCAAGCTAGGGCCGGACGATCTGGGCACTGTCGACACGCTGATCACAGCGGGCATCGCCAGCAGCCGAGCGGGGGCTCTGCGCTGGGCGCCTGGCCGCATCCGCGAGCACGTGGCGTATGTGCAACTCCAGCAGCAGGTGCGGGAAATCGAGGAGCTCAACTCCCAGTTCTGAACCTGCAGAGACCTACGGCCGTTGGGGACCGGGAGGGGACCGGGCGCGTTCCAAAGTGGGAGTAGCGTTATGCTGAAGTGTTTCGCGGGCTTTCATATTCGGAGGGTGGCGACGTGCTCGTTGTGCTCTCACGTTGCGCGCGGGAACGTGACCGTTTCGAGCACGTGCTTCCGATTGAATTGGGCGAGGTATTGTTGTCTCTAGCGATGTCACGAATGGTTATGAGTAAACCAGATTCTTCTAGCGGGTCGGTGCATCAAAAAAGGAGTGCCTCGTCGTCATCTGCCGTCGGGCTCCCGTCAATGAGGTTCGCGATGCGTTCCCTGACCGGCCTTTAGGACTTCGGGAGGCCTTCGGCGGTGACAGAGCATACTCCACCGGAATTGTTTGGCCGCCTGGGCGAGTCGGAAATCCTGGGACAGCTCATAGCGAATGCGAGAAGCAATCAAAGCGCCGTCGTTGTCGTGCGGGGAGAACCGGGAATCGGCAAGACGGCAATCCTGGAACATCTGATTGGAGAAGCGTCCGGCTTCAGGGTGACCCGCGCTGTCGGTATCGAATCGGAGATGGAGCTTCCCTTCGCTGGGCTGCACCAGGTGTGCGCTTCGATGCTCGGCCGGCTTGATTCGCTCGCCGAGCCGCAGCGGCGCGGGCTCAGCGTTGCGTTCGGGCTTGGCTCAGGAGATAACCCCGACCCGTTCCTGGTCGCCCTCGCGGCGCTCAGCCTCCTGGCGCAGACTTCTGAGGAGCAGCCACTGCTGTGCGTCGTGGATGACACGCAGTGGCTCGATCAAGCCTCGGCGCAGGTCCTTGGCTTCGTTGGGCGCCGCCTGCTCGCGGAGCCGATAGCGCTGGTGTTCGCGGCCAGAACGCCGGTTGCTTCGCCGGATCACCTGGCGGGTTTGCCCGAACTCCGACTGGGCGCACTGGATGAAGAGTCGGCTCGTGCGCTGCTGGGGACGGTTACCTCAGGTCCGCTCGACGAGAGCGTTCGTGATCGGATTATCGGGGAGACGCGGGGCAATCCTCTCGCCCTACTCGAGTTCTGCAGGGGTCTGGGTGCAGCTGAGTTCGCCGGCGGATTTGCGATTCCGCACGCGCGGGATCTGCCGAAGCGCATCGAGGACCACTACGTAGAGCGGCTAGGTGAGCTGCCCGATGAGGCTCGCCAGCTGGTCCTTCTTGCGGCAGCCGACCCTGTCGGGGACTTGCCACTGATTCTCCGAGCGGCTCGGGTACTCGGCCTGGACATCAATGCGATTAACGTCGCCACCGATGCTGGCCTGCTGGACGCGGGGGCAAACGTACGCTTTCGGCATCCTCTCGTGCGTTCTGCCGCCTACCGGGCCGCCACGATCAAGGATCGGCGAGCCGCACATGACGCGCTAGCTGCCGCGACTGATCCGGCGGTCGACCCCGACCGTCGAGCGTGGCATCGCGCACATGCGACTGCCGGGGCTGACGAGGCGGTGGCCAGGGAGCTCATCAACTCCGCAAGTCGCGCCCTGCGCCGAGGCGGGGTAGCCGCCGCCGCGGCCTTCTGGGAGCGAGCCGTGGCGCTTACCCCCGACCCGGGCGAGCGCGCCTCGCGGGCTCTCGCGGCAGCCGAGGCGAAGTATGCGGCGGGGGATTTCGCGGCCGCGCAGGCCCTGCTGGTGGCAGCTGAGATTGGACCACTAGACGAACTCGGCGCTGCGCACGTGCAACGGATGCGGGCGCAGGTCGCGTTTGCTCTGAGGCGCGGCAGCGACGCGCCGCCGCTGCTGCTGCGAGCAGCGCAGCGGCTGCAGACTCTGGATGCCGAACGTGCCCGGCAGACCTATCTCGAGGCTCTCGTGGCAGCGATCTACGCCGGCCGGCTGGCCCATGGACAGGACGTTCTGGAGGTCGCGCGCGCCGCGAGACTGGCGCCGTTCGGACCAGAGCCCCTGCCGCACTCGCAACTGCTACTCCGCGGCCTGGCTGAGCGGCTGACGGACGGATACGTTGCCGCGGCACCCACGCTCAAGGAAGCGCTGCGTCGCTACCGTGAGCAGCCGCAGCAGCTGGACTGGCTATGCGTCTCGTACAACCTGGTCGCCATGGACCTATGGGACGATGAGGCGTGGTTTGAGCTCGCGGCCGGCCAGGTCCGCCTAGCGCGCGCGAGTGGCACGCTCAGCTGGCTTCCGTTTGCGCTCGACTATCTCGCCGAGAGCCACATCCAGGCAGGCGAGCTATCCCAGGCGGCGGCCTTGCTGATCGAGGGTGAGCGCATCAACCCGGGGATCAGAGCGGCCACTTTGCCCTACGTCTCGCTCTTGCTCGCTGCGTGGCGCGGGGACGCGCGGACCACATCCGACCTGACCGAGGTGATGGCCCGTGGCGCCTCGGCCCGCGGGGAGGGCGCAGCGCTGACATATTCGGAGTATGCCAAGGCGGTGCTCCATAACGGCCTCGGCGACTACGAGCGCGCCGCGGAGGCAGCGCACAGCGCCAGTGCCGTGGACGAGGTTGTCATCTCGCCCTGGGCGCTGTATGAGCTGGTGGAAGGCGCGGCGCGAAGCAATCAGCGAGAGCGTGCCTCCGCGGCGGCTGACCGGCTGTCGGCGATAGCGGCGGCGAGTGCAAGCGAGTGGGCTTGTGGCGCGGCCGCCCGGTCCCGTGCGCTGCTTTCCGAGGGGCGCGCGGCCGCGGACTTGCATTGCGAGGCTATCGAGCTACTGAGCAGAACCCGGATGGCGACACACCTGGCACGCGCCCGGCTGAGCTACGGCGAATGGCTGCGCCGCGAAAATCGGCGAATTGATGCCCGGGCGCAGCTGCGGCCCGCGTTTGAAGCGTTCGTGTCCATGGGCGCCCAGGCATTTGCCGAACGCGCGCGGCGAGAGCTCCAGGCGACGGGCGAGAAGGTGCGCAAGCGCAGTGAGAACGACGACGCCGAGCTGACTCCTCAGGAGCAGGAAATCGCCCAGCTGGCTCGTGACGGACGGACCAACGCAGAGATCGGCGCAGAGCTGTTCATTGGTGGTCGCACGGTGGAGTGGCACCTAGGCAAGGTTTTCGCCAAGCTAGAAATCAGCTCCCGCCGCGAGCTCGACCAGGCCCTGCGACGTCGTCGGACGCACCCGAGTACCCGTCGAAGCTAGGGCGGGTGGCTGAGGCATGGGTCCAACCCAATGCCGACTGACAATGGTCGCGCTGACGTCTGAGCCTGAGCGCCGCCGCTAGGCAACGATCATCCAGCACCGCGTGGCCCCGCGCGCCTGGTCGGCATCTACTCCGTCGAGTCCTCCGGCACCGAGCGCACCTGCACCTGGGAACCGACGGACCGCATACCCGGGCACCCGCCAGGGTCCTCCACGGGCGCGACGGCCTGTCTCCAAACGCGATTCTGAGCTACGACCAACATTCGCACGATGCGGGATGAGCTCGCCGACCGCTCGAAGCCGGGCACCGACCGGAGTTCTTCAACCCGCACCCCGCAGAAGACAATCTCTCGACGAACCAAAGGAGCTTTTCTCATGCCCAAGCATGCGAGCAGTCGGTGGAAGCGTCTGCGCCGATCCCTCATCGCTAATCCCGAACGATTCGCCGGCGGATCTGCCGTGAGTGACCTGCTCGGTCTGCTGGCCGTCGAGCGGGAATGCCTGTATGCGGCTGAGCCCAGCATCGCCGGAACTGGCGAAACCAGCCTCGGAGCGGCAGGATCCGGCGTGTCGCACGGCACGCCTGCGGGCGAGCTGGTTCATCGCTGGCCCGCCCGAGCTCGCATATACCCGATCCCCGACGTCAGCGGCGGGCAGACCGCCGCCCTTGGCAGCCTTGACCGCAGACCAGGGCACCCGCCAGGGCATTCCCCGGGCGCGAGCATCTGCGCGGAGCGCGAGAGTAGTCGCAGGTGGCGGTAGGCCACTGACTCAGATGAAGAGGAATTGCGGTCGTGGACATGAAGCTTGAAGTGATTGTGGTGCCGGTCGCCGACCGGGCTGAGGCGTTCTACAAGGCGCTGGCGTGGCTCGATGCCGACTTCGTCGCCAACGAAACCCTCCGGATGGTGCATCTAACGCCCCCTGGCTCGCCGTGCTCGATCATCATCGGCGCCGGGATCACTTCGGCCACACCGGGCTCCGGTCAGGGCCGGCAGCTGGTCGTGACTGACATCGAGGCGGGCCGTGCCAACCTGGCCGACCGCGGCGCTGCTGTGAGCGAGGCGTTCCATGACTTGGGTGGGGTGTTCCATTACGCCAGGACCGGCCGGCACGAGCAGCAGATCGGTCGCCTCGATCCGGACTGGCTGGAGCGACGTGGGCTGTACCTCGAGCAAGGGCAGGCTCGGGGCCCCGGCCAGGCAAGGCACGGAGCGGGCACATGAACAGCCACTACGACGTCATCGTCGTAGGCGGCGGTTCGCCCGGCGAGCACTGCGCGGGCGCGCTGGCCGAAGGCGGGCTGCGGGTCGCCCTGGTCGAGCGCGAGCTGGTCGGGGGCGAGTGCTCCTACTGGGCGTGCATCCCGTCCAAGACGCTGCTGCGCCCCGGCGAGGCCGTGCGCGCCGCGCGCGATGCGGCGGCCAGCGCGCAGGTCGACGCGAAGGCGGCGCTGGCCTGGCGTGACTTCATGGTTTCGGATTACTCCGACGCCGACCAGGAGCTGTGGCTGAAGGGTCATTGCATCGACCTGCTGCGCGGCACCGGCCGGCTGGCCGGGCCAGGCGTAGTCGAAGTCGATGGCGTCCGCTTCACCGCCGCCGATGTCGTCGTGGCGACCGGCTCGGATCCGGTCATGCCGCCGATCCCGGGCCTGCGTGACCAGCAGGGTGTGTGGACCAACCGCGAGGTGACCGGCATGAAGGCCATCCCCCGACGCCTGCTCGTGCTCGGCGGCGGGCCAGTCGGCACCGAGATGGCCCAGGCGGTGCGTCGCCTGGGTGGCGAAGTGGCCCTCGTCGACACCGCCGGGCACGTGCTCGCCCGCGAGCCCGCGTCGCTGGGCGATGCGCTCGGCGGGGTCCTGCGCGCCGACGGGGTCGAACTGCTCATGGGCGTGCCAGTGACCGCCGCGCGGCGCGAGGGCGACGACTACGTCCTGATGCTCGGCGACGGCCGCGAACTGCGAGGCGACCGCCTGCTCGTCGCGACCGGCAGGCGCCCGCGCACCCGCGGGATCGGGCTGGAGACGGCCGGCGTCCGGGCCGACGGGAATGGCATCCCGGTCGACGCGCACTTGCGCGCCGGCGAGCGGCTCTGGGCGATCGGCAACGTTACCGGCATATGGCCGCTGACCCACGTCGGGAAGTACCAGGCCGAGGTCGCCGCCGCGAACATCCTCGGCGAGCCGCGTGAGGCCAACTACCAGGCCGTGCCGCGCGTCGTCTATACCGACCCGCAGGCAGCCTCGGTGGGCGCCGTCGAGGGCCGGTTCAGTTCCACCGCCCTGCTGTCCGAGGTGGCCAAGATGGCGACGTACACGCGCGCCTACGCCGAGTCCAGCGGCTTCCTGACCCTCCTCAGCGACGGAGCGCGGCTGACCGGCGCCTACGCGCTCGGCCCTGAGGCCGGCGAGTGGCTGCAGCAGGCCACGCTCGCTATCCGTGCCCGCGTACCGCTCGAGCTGCTGCGCGACACCATCCAGCCCTTCCCCACCTTCTCAGAGATTTATGTCGCTGCCCTCAAAGCACTCCACAGCCAGATTGCCGCCGCCCGCATGCCAGGCGGCACTGAGAACCTCGACATCCGGCGAAGTCCGGCAGGGAACGGAGGATCCCGTGAATGAGCTGCTTAAACTGGCCATCGACGGCCATGGCGGGATGCGGCGCTGGGAGCAGATCTCCCGGTTCCGTGCCGCCGCGTCCATAACCGGCGCGATCTGGGACTTCAAGGGCAGGCCAGGCTTGCTCGAGCACGTCGCGCTCGAGGGCGAGACCCGCGACCAGAGGCTGAAGATAACCCCGTTCCCGCGACCGGGCCGGTACGCCACCTGGGAGCCCTACCGGCAGACGATCGAGACCACCGAGGGCGTACTGGTGGACGAGCGCCGTGATCCCGCGGCGCCGTTCGCCGGCCAGACCCGCTACTCGCTATGGGACGACTTCCAGGTGGCCTACTTCGCGGGCGAGGCCAACTGGAACTACTTCACCGCGCCGTTCGTCCTCGCTCGCTCCGACTTCACTGCCGAAGAGACCGAGCCCTGGCACGAGGACGGACAGGCGTGGCGCAGCCTGCTGGTCACCTACCCCGACAGCATCGTCGCTCACACCAGGCATCAGACCTACTACTTCGACGACACCGGGCTGCTGCGGCGCCTCGACTACTCCGTCGACATCCTCGGCGGCGGCCCCGCGGTCCACTACCCGTCGGCCTACCGCGAGTTCGACGGGATCATGGTTCCCACTCGCCGGCGGGTCTACGCCCGCAACGACGACGGCTCCCCCAACCGCTACTCGGTCTCGATCGCCATCGACATCACCAACGTCACCTTCGGCTGAACCAGGACCGAAGTGCTGAACGAACGCCGACCGGGCTCGTTCTCGTCCGCGGCGCAGGAGCCGATCGCTCCGGCTCCGCCTAACCGGCCGTCATTGGACGGAGAGGTTTCGATATCGAGAAAGGAAAGACTGTGCGCGCTGACATCGCACCCGGCGGGATCTTCCCCGACTACAAGCTGACCGATCACACCAGGACCCGCCGCCAGCTGAGCGAGTTGCAAGGGATCGACCCGATGATCCTGGTGCTCTCGCGCGGCCAGTTCTGCCCGAAGGACCACCAGCAGCACCTCGAGCTGGCCGCCCATTACGCGGAGATCGCCGTCGCCTACACCCAGATCGTCACCATCTCGACCGACAACATCCTGACGGTCAACG
>JBOHCP010000183.1:0-8702 GCA_050698875.1 Streptosporangiaceae bacterium
CAGGAAGTTGGCGACCATCTGGCCGGTAACCTCCTGCGGCCAGGGCGTCACGCCCTGCGCATGCACGCCGTGGTCGCCGGCAAAGATCGCCACGGCTGCCGGCTCGGGCATGGGTGGCGGGCAGGCTCCGGCTAGCCCGCACAACTGCACAGACACGTCCTCAAGCACGCCGAGCGAGCCGGCCGGCTTAGTCAGCCGTGCCTGCCGCTGACGGGCAGCCTCCTGAGCCGCCCTGTCGAGCGGCCGGATCGCGGCGAGCACTTCGTCGAGAACGCTCACAGGCGACTGACCGGGCAGTCCGCGTCGGCCGTACTCCTCGGCGTGCACGGCCCAGCCGAGGGGCCGCCGCCTGGCCCACCCCGTCAGTTCCAGTTCTGGCTCCGGCGCAAATCTGGCCACGTAGCCCACGCACAGGTAGGCCGAAATCTGCACGTGCGACGGGAGATCGAGCTCGGCAGCTAGCTCCCGCTCGTCAAAAAAACTCACCCAGCCGACCCCCAGGCCCTCGGCCCGCGCAGCCAGCCAGAGGTTGGCGACAGCAAGGACGCTGGAGTACGCGGCCGTCTGCGGCTGGGCGTGCCTGCCGAGCGTGTGCCGTCCGCCCCTGGTCGGGTCGCAGGTGACCACGATGTTCACCGGCGCCTGGAGGATGGCCTCGGTCTTCAGCCGGTCGAACGCGCGCGCCCGAGCGGCCGGCAGCGAGGCGGCGAAGTCGCGCCGGGATTGCTCAGCCAACCCGCGGATCCTCGCCCGGCGGTCTGGGTCGGTGATGACGATGAAGTCCCACGGCTGGGAGAAACCCACCGACGGAGCGAGGTGGGCGGCTGCCAGCACTCGCTCCAGGATCTCCGCCGGGACCGGGTCAGGCCGGAAGTCCCGGCGCACGTCCCGGCGCTCGCGCAGCACGCGGTAGACGGCATCGCGCTGACTCGGCGGGAAGGCGTGCTCGTCCGGCGGCAGCCCTGACCCTCCGGCCGGCCGACCGGCCGCGGACGCCGGCGATGACGGCGCCGGGTATGCCGAGGCCGGCCCGGCATCCGGTGCACCCGGCGGATCCACGTGGTCGTCAGGCGTCAATCCGGCCCTCCATCCTGGCTAGATGTCCGCGGCATCCTCGTCCGCCAGGCCGGCGGGCGGAGCTTCGCCGCCCCAGCCAGCCCGCGAATCGGTCACCGCCCGCGCGGGCCGCAGCAGCGCGCTGAACGCCGCGACCGCCACGGTCGGGCCGCCCTTCTCTGACACGTTACTCACCGAGGCCAGCCGGCTAGCCCGCAGCGCGTCCTTGGCCTCGGCGGCGCCCACGAAGCCTGCCGGGAATCCGACCACGAAGGCTGGCTCGACCTGGCGGCTGAGGATCTCGGCCAGGGCGGCCGCGCCGCCGCCGACGACCCACACCGCGCCGGGGCCAACCTCGCCGAACGCAAGGCGAACGGCGGCCGCGGCCCTCGTGATCGCCGCGGTTCTGGCCAGCCGCCGCGTCAGCGGCTCGTTGATCTTGCAAAGGACGGGGCTGCCGGTGATGCCGGCCGCGACCATTTCCGCGTCGGCGACCACCGGGGCGCCGGCCGCCAGCGCCGCAACGCCCTCGGCCAGCCACTCCTCCTCGCAGACCAGGTCGGTGAAGTAGTCGAAGTCCGCGGTCGCGTGGATGACGCGCTCCGTGACGTCACGGCTGAACTTGGGCAGCCGAGACAGGTCGATGCGGGATCTCAGGATCCGGTACGACTCCTCCGCTGCCGGACTTATGACCGCTGGCTCAGCATCGGGCCAGGTCACGCGCCCCACCTCCCACGCCAGCCGCGCGGCTGGGCCGGCCGCAAAGCCGTTCTGCTGCCTCTAGATGCGCGGCGAAGTTACCGCCGCGGCCCTCATCTGCGGGGGCCAGCCGGCCTGCGGTCGCCGCTCAGCGCGGGCATCGGCCCGGTGTCTTCGCCAGCCGACATGACATCCGCGGTGGCAAGTTCCTCCGGCACGGGCCCGGGTGTGCCCCGATCGCGGCCGGCGAATAGCACGTAGTGGAAGATCAGGAACCGCGAGACGAACGTGATGCAGTTCATCAGGAAGTACGCGCCCTGGACCACCAGGTGCTTCATGAGGTGTGTGTAGCCCATCGAGTGCGCCCACACGCTGGCGTAGTGCGAAGTCAGGCCCAGGATGCCCCACACCGCCAGGGAGACCGCCCAGAACGGCAGTGTCTCCCTCAGCAGGTCGGGCCTGCCCTTGCGCTCCCACGCCCAGCGGCTGAGCAGGTAGCTCACCAGCGCTGCCGCCATCGAAGCGATAACGGCGGACCACCCAGCGTCGAGGTTGACCGGGCCCGTCAGCAGCCCGAGGACGATCTGACTCGTGATCACGGCGGCCAGCGCCGCCGGGATGAACCGGGCAAACCGCCGGCCGGCCTCGGTCTCCAGCCGACGCGCGATGGCCGCCGGAAGGAAGCGCTGGCTAACCCTGGCGATCTTGCCCGGAAGGGAGGTCATACGAGTCCTCGCTTGACTGGCGCTGCCGATTGCGTCACACCGGTACTACTGAGACGGACAGGTAAACAGTACGGGAGTCTCTCGAGGGCTTCTGGCGAAACCCTCCGGCTCCGATTCGGCCGCGCGGCGGCGCGAATGTGTCGGTCACCTGGCTTTCCCGGTGGCAGACCCGGCGGCAGGAGTAGGAGTATCGGCCCGCGACGCGAGCCGACAGCCTGCCAGCATAGGTCACTGGCCGGTAACGATGGTGCCCCAAGGGCGGAGCTGGCATGAAAATCCTGATTCTCGGCCGCGACGGCTACCTCGGCTGGCCCACCGCGCTCCGGCTGTCCGGGGCTCGGCACGACGTCGCAGTGGCTGACGATTTCGCACGGCGCGGCTACGACTACGAGATGGGTGCGGGGAGCTCGGTGATGCCGACGTCACCGCCCGCATGGTGGCCGACTTCGCACCAGAGGCGATCGTCCACTACGCCGAGCAGCCGCGCCGCGCCCTACTCCATGGTCGACCGCAAGCACGCGGTCTACACCCAGACCAACAACGTCGTCGGCGCCCTGAACGTGCTGTAGGCGATCGCGGAGATCAGCCCGGACATCGACCTGGTCAAGCTCGCCGCCATGGGCGAGTACGGCACACCCACCATCGACATCGAGGAAGGCTGGCCGGAGGTCGAGCACAACGGCCGCGCCGATCGTGTGCTCTACCCGAAGCGACCTGGTTCCTTCTATCACCTGTCCAAGGTGCACGACAGCCACCACATCGAGTTCGCCTGCCGGATCTGGGGCGTGCGGGCCACCGACCTGAATCAGGGCGTCGTCTACGGCCAGCGGACCGACGAGACCGCCGCTGACGACCGTCTCGCGACCCGGTATGACTACGACGCGGTGTTCGGTACCGTGCGCAACCGGTTCGTGGTCCAGGCGGTCCTCGGCGTGCCGCTCGCGGTGGATGGCAACGGCGGTCAGACCCGCGGCCTGATCGACATCCGCGACACGGTGCGGTGCATCCAGCTCGCGTGCGAGAACCCGGCCGACCGCGGCGAGTTCCGCGTGTTCAACCAGCTGACCCAGACCATGTGGGTGCTGCTGATCGCGCAGACGGTCGCCGCGGCGTGCCCGGAGGCAGTCACGATCGAGCGACTGGACAACCCGCGCGTCGAGCTCGATGAGCACCACTACAACGTGGTGTACACCGGCCTCGCCGACCTCGGCCTACAGGCGCACCTGCTCTCGGACACGCTGATCGAGTCGCTGCTGTCGATCACCAGGAGATACGCGCACCGGGCGCGGCCGGAGGCGATGCTGCCGACCATCCGGTGGCGCAGCGCCTCGAGCGTGATCAGCAACTAGCCGCACGGCTGACCGGGCCGCGGGGTCGGGCGTCACTGACCGAGCTCGACGGGTTTGCTCCAGCCCGCGGCCTGGGTGAAGCTCGCGGTCCAGAGCTGGCCGGTTCTGCTCAGCCAGAACACCTCCAGCGAGCCTGACTCGGGGCCGGTCGCCGCGAACGGGGCCGATGCCAGCCCGCTGATCCCAGCCCACAGCGAGCCGGGCCACTGACCGTCCGCCGCTCTCGTCATCGTCCGCAGGCCGCGTCCAGGGCCCTGGAACAGCAGCCACTCGCCGCCAGCCGCCAGCACGGGCCATGGCTGTCCAGGGCCGGGAGGACCGCCGGGGACGGTCGGCCTGGCCGGGCCGGCACCGGGCGGCAGCACGGTCGACCAGACGTGTCGCAGACCCAGGCCGAGCCAGAACACATCGACCTCGCCGGTTGGCAGTGCAACCGCCTCCGGCGGGCCGCCCAGTCGTCCCATGCCGAGATCCTGCGGGCTGCTCCAGGTCGCGCTCGTCCCGCCGACGATGCGCCACAAGTTGCCGTCCACCAGGCCCCGCCAGAACACCTGTACCTGCCCGGACGGCTCCGCCACCGGGTCCGGCGAGCCCCTGAGAAAACCGCCCAGATTCCGCGGACCCGCCCAGCCGATCCCTGGGCTGTACCGCGCGTGCCACAGGTGGGTGCCGTTGAAGCCCCGCCAGAACAGGTCGATCACGCCGTCTGACTGCGCGACCGCCTCCGGCGTGCCTACCCGGCCCAGCTGGGTGAGCCGCTGCGGCGGGAGCCAGCCGACGCCATTGCTCGTGAGCTCCCAGAGGAATTTGCCGACGCCACGGTAGAAGACGTCGATGGTGCCCGAGCCGACCTGGACCACGCTCGGCACGCCGGTCGCATTGTCGCCGAGGTCGGTGCGCGTCCAGTGGCCGCTGGTGCTCACCGACTGCTCGATGAGGTGCTCAGAGTCGGTGTAGAACACCGCTGTGGTGCCACTCGGCGTCACGACGGCAGGCGATGCCTGGGGGGTCCCGGGCGAGGTCGGCGCCGGCGCGGGCGAGGTCGGGGTGGACGCCGGTGAGGCGGGCGCGGGCGTAGGCCCGGCCGAGGCGGGCGCGGGCGTAGGCCCGGCCGACGTGGGCGCGGGCGTAGGCACGGCCGACGTGGCCGCGGGCGTAGGCACGGCCGACGTGGGCGTCGGCAGGGGCGACGTCGGCGTCGGCGTCGGGACGGGCGAGGTAGCCGCGGGCGAGGTAGCCGCGGGCGAGGTAGCCGGCGCAGGCGAGGCCGGCGCGGGCGGAGCGGGCAGGGCGACGTCGAGATAGTCCTGGTCGATGACCATGCTGTCGCCGCCGAAGGACTGCGACGCGTTCCCGCTGAACTGATGGAGCCGCAGGCCGCCCGGCCACTCCCCCGCCAGGTAGTGGCCGTCGTCCGTGTTCGCCTCGCCGTTCCACAGCGCGTCGAAGATCACATCCGGAGTCGTGGCAGCGCCGTTCTGGTAGTGCTGAGCCAGATCCGCGACGCCCGAATCGGAGCCCGCGTACACCCCCGCGGCATAGCCGAGCTCGTGCACCTGGCTCGTCCACGCCGCCAGGAACTGCAGCGCGGACGCGGACTCGAACGGGAGGTAGGCCTCCATGTCGTAGTAGACCGGCGTGCCCGGCCCAAATCCGAGGCTCTGAGCCTGCGCCACGGCGTCGTCGGCGTCCGCGACACCCTGCTGGGAAGGTGCGGTCAGCTGACCGAGGGCGGTCTGCGGGCCCGCGTACATCGGGATGAACCGCCAGCCCGCCGCGACCTGCTGCTGCACCCAGGCCGCCGTCAGATTCGGCTGGTCGCAGGCGCGGTCCGCGCCGCCGATGTAGATGCCGACCGCACGGTAGGGCGAGTAACGCAGCCAGGCCTGCATCGCGCCACTGCTCGGCGCGGTGCAGGTGTCGAAGCCGAGTCCCACGTAGTTCCCGACGGTGGCCGGGAGGTCCTGCGACCGCGCCGCTGCCGACGTGGCGTTCTGCATCGGCGCAGCCTCGACACTGAGCTCGTGCGCGGTCCCGGTGTGTCCGGCCGGAGCCGCCGCAGCAAGCCTCGGTGCTGACAGGCCCGCGCTGGCCAGGATGCTGGTGATCTCCGCCGGGTCGCTGTCGAAAGTCGCCGTGACCGAGATCCCCGGCGCGGTCGCGGTGATCCGGTTCGAGATTGCGGTCTCCACCGATTGCCGTGGGGTGCCGCGCGGCGCCGGCTGGATCACGATGGCCTCGGTCGCGCCGAGCAGCCAGCCAGGGCAGCTCTCGTTAGCGGCCGGCGTTCCCAAATAAATGGCATGCAGATCGAAGCGCACGCAGGTCTGTGGCTGCCGGGAGAGGTCGATCACCGGCCAGGACGCAGGCACCTCGAAGCGGTAGCCCGCGTACCAGACGGCCTGCAGCGCCGTCGCGGGGGCAGCCGCCGCGCTAGCGGCAAAGCCGGACAGTGCCATCGCCGAGCAGACGGCGAGCACCGCGTATCGGCGCGCCCACCTGAGGGCCATGACCGCCTGACCCACCCAGCCCCCAAACCCAGCTCCGACCACCGACCAGCGCCTAGGAAGATCACGTTAGCCGTGCACGGATGTCCGGAACACGCGACGCGCCGATAGGCGTGAACAGTCATAAACCCCCGGTTAGCGACCAGCGGTCCGCCGCCAGGTCGTGGCAGAGCTCATAGACCGCCGGAGGTACCGCTCGCACCGGCGTTGCCTCCACCTGCCAGCACTCGCGCCCAGCCATGGCTCCGGCCGCCGGATCGGCAGGTACCTGCCACCGGTCGCGGACGAAGATGACGGTGTAGATGCGGCCGCGCCAGACGAACCTGACTGGTCTGCCGTCGCGCTCCCAGACTTCGGCCGGCTCGCTGTCGATGCCGCTCATCGCGCCGCTCCGCTGGGACAGGCACCGGGCAGGTGCCGCGCTAGCCGCCCAGGGGAAGACAGGCAGATTTACTGTTTTCGAACATACATTCGTTCGCGCCGTAGCGCAAGTCGCCGGCCCGCCGGCGGCCTGGTCAGGCCGCAGCCGACCAGCCTGGCATCAGGAATCCGGACAGCAGCTCCGCGACCTCGCCGGCGATGCGCTGGATCGTCTCCTCGTCGTCCTTGGCAGCCGCGACGATCGCGCCATCCATCCAGGCGGCGATCTGGCTCATGTGGGGCTCGGTCAGACCGCGGGTCGTGATGGCCGGCGTGCCGATCCGCAAGCCCGACGGGTCGAACGGCTTGCGGGTGTCGAACGGCACGGTGTTGTAGTTCGTCTCGATCCCGGCCCGGTCCAGCGCCTGGGCCGCCGGCTTGCCGCCGATGCCCTGCGCGCTCAGATCCAGCAGGATCAGGTGGTTGTCGGTGCCGCCGGACACCAGCGTGTAGCCGCGTGCCAGCAGCGCATCGGCGAGCGCTCTGGCGTTCGCGACCACCTGGTGGGCGTAGCTGCGGAACGACGGCTGCGCTGCCTCGTGCAGCGCCACCGCGATCCCTGCGGTGGTGTGGTTGTGCGGCCCGCCCTGCAGCCCAGGGAACACGGCCTTGTCCAGCGCGGCGGCGTGCGCGGCGGTGGACATGATCATCGCGCCGCGCGGGCCGCGCAGCGTCTTGTGCGTGGTTGTCGTGATCACGTCGGCGTATCCGACCGGGGAGGGATGCGCGCCGCCCGCGATCAGCCCGGCGATGTGTGCGATGTCGGCGACGAGCAGCGCGCCCACCTCGGTCGCGACCTCCGCGAACGCCGGAAATTCAATGGCTCGCGGGATGGCCGTCCCGCCGCAGAAGATCACCTTGGGCCGTTCCCTGACCGCCAGGTCACGCACCTGGTCCAGGTCGACGCGGCCGGTGTCCGCCCGGACGCCGTACTGCACAGAGCGGAACCACTTGCCGGTGACCGACACGCCCCAGCCGTGGGTGAGATGGCCGCCCATCGGCAGCGCCATACCCATGACCGTCTCGCCGGGAGCGAGGAACGCGAGGTACACCGCGAGGTTGGCAGGCGAGCCGGAGTAGGGCTGGACGTTGGCGTGATCGACGCCGAACAGGGCCTCGGCGCGCTGGCAGGCAAGCCGCTCGATCGGATCGATGAACTGCTGTCCTTCGTAATACCAGCGGCCTGGGTAGCCCTCGGAGTACTTATTCGTGAGCACGCTGCCCGTGGCCTCGAGCACAGCAACCGAGACGTAGTTCTCTGACGGGATGAGGCGGACCTTGTCGCGCTGCCCTCGCGCCTCAGCCTGGATGAGCTCCGCGATGTCGGGATCAGTGCCAGCGACGTGCGGAATGGGCGGCTGATGCATGGCACGCTCCTTACATCGGTCTGTCGGCGGCCTGAGAAGACGTCACGATGCCGAGTCTCACCGGTCGGCTCCCCCGGCGGTGCGCCGCGGCGGCTACACCGCTGCCAGCAGCGAATCCGCGACCTTGGCCCAGGGTAGCTGCCGGGCCGCTCGGTCGAAGATCCCGGCATCGACGAGCGGCTCGCCGGCCGCCAGGAGTTCGGGGCGCAGCTCACGGTAGGTAGCGATGAACGGTCCGTCGGGCCGGCGCCGCAACTGGAAAGCGACCGCGAGACCCGCTGCCAGTCGCCCGGCGCGGTCGGTACGCGGCCCGGTGATCTCGACCGGCCGCCGGCCGACGTACTGATCTGAGGTCAGCAACCAGGTCGCGCCGTTAAATGGATGGGCGCCGAGGAACGTGAGCGCGCCAAGCTCCGCCATCCGGAAGGCTCCGGCGCAGAGCGGGCACGGTTCTAGGACGCCGCTGAACAAGCGAGTGACGCGGGCGGCGTCTCCGCGGACGGTCTGGCCTGCTGCGAGGCAGGTTCGGTTATCGGTGCCGCTGCTGGCGCGGCAGCGGCCGCGGATGGCCGGCTGAGC
>JBOHCP010000184.1:0-8700 GCA_050698875.1 Streptosporangiaceae bacterium
GGGTGGCGTCGGGCGGGGTGGCGTCGGGCGGGGTGGCGTCGGGCGGGGTGGCGTCGGGCGGGGTGGCGTCCGGCGGCTGCCGTTCGGCTGGCTGCCGTTCGGCTGGCTGCGGTGCCACTGCCACGGTGATCTCCAGGTCAGGCCGCAGCTGACCTGACTTGGCATAGGCCTGGTAGGCGCGCAGGTCGGCGTCGGTGAGCGGCGGCGGCGTGAGTGAGCGGGGCCACAGCCGCCAGGCGCGTACCACGTCGAGCTCGACCGCGTACAGCGTGATCTGGGCCTGCAGATAGAACCACGCGAGCAGGCCGAGCACGACGCCGAAGGTGCCGTAGGCAGAGTTGCTGTGCGCGTGCGTGAGCAGCAGCCCGCCCGCCAGCTGCAGAATCTGCCAGGCGACCGCAGCGAGGATGGCGCCGAGCAGCAGGTCCCGGCCGCGGACCAGCTTCGACGTCGCGATGCGGAAGCCCAGCCAGAACAGGCCGATGTTGAGCAGCAGCGAGACCACAACGGCGGCGACCTTCGCGCCGACGCCGCCGAGGTGACCGGCTCCGCCGGCGATCGTGGACAGCGCGATCGTCACGATCTCGCCCGGTCCGAGCACCGCGAGGAGCCCCAGGCTGCGCACCAGTTTCATGGCAAAGCTCGGCCGCTCGTAGCGCGGGATCGCCCAGACCGTGTTCATGGCGTTCTGGATGGCCATGGCAACGCCGCGCGATGCATACAGCGTGACGAGGATCCCGACGACCAGGGCCAGCCCGGTCTCTGCTGGCGTGTGGCCTATCGTGAGGTTGCCGACGACAGGGTAGTCATGCAGGGCCTCGGTCAGGCGATCTGCCAGGCTGGGGTTGCTCTGCGCCACCAGGTTGAGGATGGTGTATGCGATCAGCAGCAGCGGGAACACCGACGCGAACGCGTAGTAGGCCACCAGCGCCGCCAGGTTCCTGGCCTGGTCGTCGCTGAACTTCTTCCAGGTAGCCACGCCCATGGCCAGCCAGCCGTGGCCCTGCTGGATTCGATCCGCGGTCGGGGCCAGGTTGCTCACTCTGCGGGCGAGCCTGTTCGCTGTGGCCATGGCGCCGTTGTACTTACCCCGCACCCGCTGCCAGCACCTCGGCGGCGGCGCGCTCGCCCGAGCGGATGGCGCCGTCCATGTAGCCGGACCATCGCCAGGCGGTCTCGGTGCCCGCCCAGTGGATCGGGCCGAGCGGCTGCCGCAGCGCATGGCCGTAGCGGGTCCACACGTTCGGGCCGAACAGCGTGCCGTAGCAACCGCCGGTCCACTTCTCCTGCTGCCAGTCCCGCTCGAGATAGCGCTCCGGCCTCGCCGCGCGCGGCCCGAAGTAGCGCACCAGCGCGTCGAGCACGGCGCGCCGTCTCACCTCCAGCGGCTCGCGACCGAGGCGGCGCGCCTCGTCGCCCTCGAGGAACGCCAGCAGGATGCCCGGCGAGCCGTCCGGCGGGGAGTTGTCGAACACCACCCGCGAGCCGCCGCCGTCCCCGGTCGCCTGGCCGGACAGCCCGTCCGTGCGCCAGAACGGCTCGTCGTAGATCACCTGGCACTTGATCACCGAGCCCATCGGCGTGCGCTGGGTCAACTGCTCGCGCCAGTGCGGCAGCGCTGGCTGGTAGTCGATCCGGCCGGCCAGCAGCGGCGGGGCCGTCACGATGATCTGGCGGCAGTCGAACTGCCCGGCAACCGAGCTGGCGGTGACCTTGTCGCCCGTAACCTCGATCCGGCTGACTGGTGCATCGAGCCGGACGATGTCGCCGAGCTGTGCCGCGAGCCGGTCGGCGATCAGGGCGGAGCCGCCGACGAACCGGTCCTGCTGTGCGCCTCCGGTGGTGTCGATGAGCCGCTGGAACGAGCCGCAAGCATGGCTGTAGAACAGCACGTGCAGCATCGACAGGTCGCCGGGCTCGGCTGCGAACACCGCCTCCGCAGCGAGAGTGAGCAGCATCCGCGCACCCCGGCTCACGGCGTGATGGCGGATCCACGTCTCGAAGGTCTGGGCATCGAGCCGCGCAGCGTTCGGCGCCGTCCACGGGGTCTCGCTCGGGACTTTGCGAGCGAGCGCCTCGAGCCGGGTCTGGGCCTGGCCGATGTCGGCGAGCACCAGCGGGCTGATCCGCGGGATCGCCCCGCTGTAGGTGCCCCGCCGGCCGTTGAAGTGCAGCACCTTGGCGCCGATGTCATAAGTGGGGAACGTGGCGACGCCCAGCTCGGCGGCTAGCGCGAGGATCTTGTCCTGAGTGGGGCCGGCCCACTGGCCGCCCATCTCGACGATCTTGCCTGCGCCGATCTCCTCGCTGACGATCCGTCCGCCGACCCGGTCCCTGGCCTCCAGCACCAGCACGGACCGGCCGGCTGCCGTCAGCTCGCGTGCCGCCGTGAGTCCGGCCAGCCCCGCGCCGACCACCAGGACATCCGCGGCTGCTGTCATCGTGGCTGCCTCCATCCAGGTCCGATATATCCCCGGTGCCGAGCAGAGTAGGCGATCGCTCAGCCACCACGGCCCACCGTGGGCGCGCCGGTCGTCGGGCGGGCCGGCGAGACTTCAGGGCGGGAGCGGGTGCTCGGTGAACCGGCCGCAGACGGCGAAGCCGAGCCGACGGTATACCGGTTCGCCCTGCGCCGATGCCTGGAGCACGGCCGCGTGCGCCCCGGATTCGCGGGCGAGTTGCAAGGCTGCAGCCGTGACCGCGGTGCCGAATCCGCGCCGCTGGTAGCCGGCTAGCGTCGAGATGTCGTACAGGCCGGCCACGCCCGCGTGCAGCATGACCTCGGCCGAGCACACCGGACGGCCGGCGCAATAGCCGACCAGAAGTCGCGCGGGACAGCCGGGGTCCAGCACTCGCCCGGCCGTGCGGGTATAGAAGCGGACGACCGTCAGCGCTGGCGGATCCCAGTTCGCAGCCAGGATCCAGGCCCAGTCGGTCAGCTCCCTGGCGGTGCGAACCACCCGGATCTCGAGGCCGGGCGGGGTGGCCGACGGCCGCCAGGCCGACAGCGGCAGCCACATGGCAGGCTCTGGCGGCACGGACGGCCGCCCGGCGCTGGTGAGCAGCGCGGACAGGGTGGCCGGGGTCGAGGCCGGCCCGACTCGCCAGGCGAAGCCCCGGCCTGTGGTGGCCAGGTCGCGCAGCGTCTCGGCGATCCTGGCTGGCGCGCTCGCGCCGGTGAAGGCGGCCAGTCCGACGAAGTTGAAGGTGTCGTCATCGAGGCCGCTGTCAGCGATCAGCAGGTCATCCCTGTGCCGCACGGTCATGCCGGGCGTCGCGCGGTGCAGATGGCTCGCGTGCTCGGCGAGGTTCTGCTCCATCTGCGCGGCAAGCCCTGGCTGCCGAGACTGCCGGATCGATGCCATACCTGTCCCGTCGCGTCGGCTACCAGCGGGTCACCCGACCAGGCCACGGTAGTCTTAGGGGATTCTGGGGTCGAAGGGGCCGTCGTGCTGTCGCTTGTCATACCGAAGGGCTCGCTGGAGCGGGCCACCCTTGACCTTTTCGATGCCGCCGACCTGACCGTGCGCCGGTCGTCCGACCGGGACTATCACGCGGCTATCGATGATCCGCGGATCGACCGGGTGCGGTTCCTGCGGCCGCAAGAGATCCCGTCCTACGTCGAGCAGGGACTGTTCGACTTCGGCATCACCGGCCGGGACTGGATCACCGAGACCGGCGCTGACGTCGCCTCCCTTGGCGAGCTGCAGTATTCCAAGGCCACGTCCGACCCGGTGCGGGTGGTGCTGGCGGTGCCGGCCAGCCGGTCCTGGCAGTCGGCGGCAGACCTGCCCGAGGGCATCCGGATCTCCACCGAGTTCCCGTCGCTCACCCGCCGGTATCTCGAGGAACACGGCGTGAAGGCGGTGGTGATTCCGTCCTACGGCGCCACCGAGGCCAAGGTGCCGGACATCGTCGACGCGATCGTGGACCTGACCGAGACAGGCGCCTCGCTGGTCCGCAACGGACTGCGGATCCTGGACACGCTGCTGACGAGCTACACCGAGCTGATCGCCAACCACCACGCCTACGCCGACCCGGTCAAGCGGACCGCCATGGAGGACGTTGCGCTGCTGCTGCGCGGTGCCATCAGCGCGCGCGGCAACGTGCTGCTGAAGCTCAACGTCGGTGCCGCCGAGCTGGCCGCGGTGACGGCGATCCTGCCGGCCATGTCCTCGCCGACCGTCACCTCGCTGGCCCGCGGCGGCATGCACGCGGTCGAGGCGGTCGTGCCCAAGCGCGGCATCAACACGCTCATCCCGGCGCTCAAGGCCGCGGGCGGCCGCGACATCCTGGAAATCCCGATCAGCAAGATCGTGGAGTAGACCGCCGTGCTGGAGCGTATCGACTTGCGCGGCAAGGCCCCCGGCAGGATGCCCGCGGCCGAGCTGGCGGCGCTGCTGCCCCGCGCGGCGCTGGACGTGGCGGCGGCCGTCGAGCAGGTCCGACCCGTGTGCGAGGACGTGCGGCTGCGCGGCGACGCGGCGGTCCGCGAGTACACCGCGAGGTTCGACGGCGTCGACCTGACCGCAGGCACCAGGGTTCCGGCGGAGGCGCTTGGCGAAGCCCTTTCCGCGCTTCACCCCGACGTGCGATCCGCGCTGACCGAGGCGGCGCGGCGGGCCAGGCAAGTCCACCGGGCGCAGCTGCCCGCCGAGACCTGGACCGCCGTGGCATCCGGGTCCACCGTGACCGAGCGTTACCTGCCCGTGCGCCGGGCGGGTGTCTACGTGCCTGGTGGCCTGGTGGCCTATCCGTCTTCGGTGCTCATGAATGTGATCCCTGCCCAGGTCGCCGGCGTCACCGAGATCGCTGTTGCCTCGCCGCCGCGGCCCGAGCACGGCGGGCTGCCGCATCCGGCGGTGCTGGCCGCCTGCGCCCTGCTCGGCGTCACCGAAGTGCACGCCGCGGGCGGCGCGCAGGCCATCGCGATGCTCGGCTACGGCACCGTGGACTGCCCGCCGGCTGATGTCATCTCTGGCCCGGGCAATGTCTACGTGGCGGCGGCGAAGCGCGTGCTGCGGGATCGGGTCGCCATCGACGCCGAGGCGGGGCCAACGGAGATCGCCATCGTCGCCGACGACGGCGCGGAAGCGAGGTTCGTCGCGGCCGACCTGATCGCGCAGGCCGAGCACGACTCGCTGGCCGCGTGCCTGCTGATCACCACAAGCGCCGCGCTGGCCGACCGCGTGGACATCGAGCTGGCCAAGGAGGCGCCGCAGGCCCGGCACGCGGACCGGGTCCGCGCCGCGCTCGCCGGGCAGTCGGCGTGCGTGATCGTCGACGACGCCGACGCAGCGCTGGCTGTCGCCGACGCCTGGGCGCCCGAGCACCTGGAGATCCAGGCCGCGGACGCATCGATCCTGGCCCGCCGGGTGCGCAACGCGGGCGCCATCTTCGTCGGCGCGTGGGCACCGGTGTCGCTCGGCGACTACCTGGCCGGCTCCAACCACGTGCTGCCCACGGGCGGCACGGCGCGGCACACCGGCGGGCTGTCGGTCGGCACCTTCCTGCGCCGCGTGCACCTGGTGGAGTGCGACCAGCCGGCGCTGGCTGCCGTCGCGGCGCACATCGACGCCCTCGGCGGCGCGGAGGATCTCGCCGCGCACGTGCGCGCGGTGCGCGTGCGCGTGCCCGGGGACGGCTCGTGACCGTCCCCGGGCAGGTCACGGACTCGCGCGGCACGCTGCCGATCCGGCCCGACCTGGCCGGGCGGCACGCGTACGGCGCCCCGCAGCTGAACGTCGCGGTCCGGCTGAACACCAACGAGAACCCGTATCCCCCCTCGCCGCGCCTGGTCGACGACATCGCCCGCGCCGTCGCGGCCGCAGCCCAGGGCATCAACCGGTACCCCGACCGGGACGTTGTCGCGCTCAGGGCAGCGCTGGCGGGCTACCTCGGCAACGGGCTGACCGGCGCGCACACCTGGGCGGCCAACGGGTCCAACGAGATCATCCAGCAGCTGCTGCAGACCTTCGGCGGCCCGGGCCGCAGTGCGCTCGGCTTCGAGCCGTCGTACTCGATGCACCCGATCATCGCGCAGACCACGGCGACCCGGTGGATCACGGCGGAGCGGTCAGGCGACTTTGGCCTCGACGCGGACTACGCGCAGGCGGTGGTGCGCCGGCAGCAGCCGGACGTGGTATTCCTGACCTCGCCTAACAACCCGACCGGGACGGCGACGCCGGCGGACGTGATCGAGGCGGTGTGCGCCGCCGCTCCGGGAATGGTCGCGGTCGACGAGGCATACGCAGAATTTGCCAGAGACCAGGCCGCGACCGCGCTGACGCTGCTGCCCAGGTACCCGCGGCTGGTCGTCATCCGCACCATGTCCAAGGCGTTCGCCCTCGCCGGGGCCAGGATCGGCTACCTGGCCGCGGACCCTGCTGTCGTCGAAGCGCTGCAACTCGTGCGGCTTCCCTATCACCTGTCGGCCGTGACGCAGGCCGTCGCGCTGACCGCGCTGCGGCACACCGACGAACTGCTGTCGTCGGTCGCCGCGATCCGGGCCGAGCGGGACCAGTTGGTCATCGGCCTGCGGGCGATTGGCCTGCGGGCCGCGGAGTCGGACACAAACTTCGTGCTGTTCGGTCGGTTCGCCGACCGGCGCGCCGTCTGGCAGGCGCTGCTGGACCGCGGCGTGCTGATCAGGGAAACTGGCCCGCCCCACTGGCTGCGCGTCACCGTGGGCACCGCCGCCGAAACGGCCACGTTCCGCTCCGAAATCACGGCACTGGTGGCCGGCCGTCCGGACGTGGTGCTGCCGTGACGAGGACGGCGCGCATCGGCCGCGTCACGGGCGAGACTCAGGTGCTGGTGGAGCTCAGCCTCGACGGCGCGGGCGTGAGCCGCATCGAGACCGGCATCCCGTTCTTCGACCACATGCTGGCGCAACTCGGCAAGCACGGCATGCTCGACCTGACCGTGCAGGCGCGCGGCGACCTGGAGGTGGACAGCCACCACACGGTGGAGGACACCGCGATCGCGCTCGGGCAGGCGCTGCGCGAGGCGCTCGGCGAGAAGCTGGGTATCTGCCGGTTTGGCGACGCGCTGGTGCCGCTGGACGAGACGCTGGTGCGCGCTGCGGTCGACCTGTCCGGGCGGGCCTACCTGGTGCACACCGAGCCGGAACTGATGACGCCCCTGATCGGCACCTACGACACGACGCTGACCAGGCACTTCTTCGAGTCACTCACGCACGCCGCGGAGATCTGCGTGCACCTGGACGTGCTCCGCGGGCGCAACCCGCACCACATCGTGGAGGCGCAGTTCAAGGCGTTCGCGCGGGCGCTGCAGGCGGCGGCCGCTCCCGACCCGCGATCGGGCGGTGCGCTTCCGAGCACCAAGGGCGTCTTGTAGGGCGGCTGCTCGCGCGCGGCTGCCTACCGGTCAGCTACCCGGTTTCGTCGTCGTGCTGCACGGACTCGCCGCGGCCATCCCCGGCCGGGCTGGCCGCGCCACCAGCGTTCGCCCACGCGCCGTCAGGTGCGCCCTCGGTCTCCGGTATAGCAGCGTGACCAGCGAGAATCCCCAGCGAGGCAAGGATCCCGGTGTCTCGCTCACCGATGAACTCCCAGGCCCGGCCGATACCAACGAGCAGCGAGGTCACGACTGCGTAGCCGATGCCGATGAGCCGCTGGCGGGGTTGCCAAGCAGGACGACACCGGCGGCTAGCTCGGTGAAGCAGATGAGCAGCAGCACCCCGATGAGCCCGACCTGGCTGCGGACCTGCGCCGGGCCAGCGTGGCTGGCCACGATCGAGCGGATCGCGGCCGCAGTGAAGAAGATGCCGATGACGGCGACGACGACCGCCGGATAGCCGATGTTGGTGGTGGGGACCAGCCCGAACAGCGCAATTGCGAGCGTATTGGTGAACGCCAGCAGCGCGGCCGAGGCCCTGATCTGGCGGATCACCCGCGGCCCGCGAACCAGCGCCTGCCGCGACGCGACGGACATGGCCACGAACAGCAGCCCGGTCAGCGCGCCCGCCGCCCCGGCGGTAGCCGCGAACAGGTCCCGATAGGCACCGGTCACCACCCGCGCCACCCTACCCACAGGCCGGCTGCCAAGCCGATTCGATCCCTGTACGGGATAGGCCGCGGGGCTACGCCTAGGAATGCCATGTTCCGCTTTGGGTAGGTGGCGCGCATCGCCATCGTGGCACTGGCCGAGTCGGCGAACGCCATGAGCCGGATGTGCCGCCCTGCTGAGGGTCGCGTCAGCATTCTTCCCGCCGGACCTGCGCCAGGCAGTTCCATCACCTAACATTAGGCCGGCCCTGCACCCGGCCCCAGCCCGAGCGGATCGACCGGTGCAGCCCGGTGCAGCCAGCCCGGTGCAGCCAGCCCGCTGGCGCCCGCCCGCCCGCGGGTCTACGAGGAGGAACCGTTGAGGCGACGGGGGATCGCCGCTGGCTTCGGCGCGGTTCGCGTCCTGGCAGCGTGCGTGGCCATCTCCGCCCTGGCTGCGGCCTGCACTCTCGGCGGGGCCACCCAGCCACATGCGGGCAGTACTCAGCACGCCAAGGGTGCCGGCAACTTGGCAGAGCGGGTGGCCGGCGGCTCGGCCGGCTGGTACATCGTGCCGCCGGGGATCCACAAGATCAAGCACGTCATCGTGATCATGCAGGAGAACCGGTCGTTCGACAGCTACTTCGGGACCTACCCGGGTGCCGACGGGATTCCCGTGCAGAACGGCGTG
>JBOHCP010000185.1:0-8686 GCA_050698875.1 Streptosporangiaceae bacterium
CCCGCAGGCCCTCGTCGTGGACGGCGGGACCCTCACCGTCTGGCAGCTTGGTTCCGGTCAGTGGGTGCTGCTGCAGACCGTCCGGGTTGCCGTCCCCTACGGATCCTCAGGCTGAGCAGGAGCCATGAGCTACCTCGTCAACCACTGGTCCTTCGACCCGTTCCTCATCATCGCCATCGTGGTCGCGGCCTGGCACGAGATCGGTCTCGCCCGGCTAGCCGCCCGGTCCCGCCCGGACCGGACCAGGCAGCGCCGGATCCGATCGATCTGGTTCTACGCCGGCCTGGTTGTGCTGCTGATCGCGGTCCAGTCCCCCGTCGACTACTGGGCTGACGACTACTTCTTCGTGCACATGATCCAGCACCTGCTGCTGATGTTCGCGGCACCGACCCTCATCGTCGCCGGGGCCCCCTGGCAGCCCCTGCTGGACGCCCTGCCCGGCCGGGCCGGAAAGACGGCAACGCGCGAGGTGCTGACCGCGGGCTGGGCGACGCCGGTACGCGCGGCCGGAGCGTTCCTGCTGCGGCCGTGGGTCAGCGTGACCCTCTTCAGCGCGGTGATGCTCGTCTGGCACCTGCCGGGCCCGTACGACCTGGCCGCTCGCAACCAGGCCGTGCACATCTGGCTCATGCATGCCAGCTTCTTCCTCGTGGGAGTGCTGTTCTGGCTGCAGTTCATCCCGTCATTGCCGGTCAGGATCCGGATGACGCCGGCAGCCCAGGCGGCCGCTCTCGTCGTGACGAACATAATCATGTGGGGGCTGGCCATGGCCATGAGCTTCCTGACCAGCACGTCGTGGTACTCGGTGTACAACCACATTCCCGGCGTGACCCTGCCGCCCTACGCCGACCAGCAGATCGGCGCCGGGATCTTGTGGATCTGCGGCGACTTCTGGGCCATCCCCACGATGATCTTCGTGATGCGGCGGATCACCGCGGAGGACGGCTCCGTTGGCGCCGCGGTCGACCGGATGCTCGGCCGCGGCGCCGGGCGGCACAACTGGGCCAACCGCGGCACCCGCTAGCTGGTCAGGATCGCCCGGTGGCCGGGGCCAGGGTCAGCCCGCTGCTCGCCGATGCACAGCGCAATACCACGGCCATGCTCGACGGGATGCTCGGTTCGGTCGGCTGCCGGCACATCACGGTGCGGTACGGCGCGCCCTAGCGGTGACCGGCTGGGAAGCGCCTGGGCTCGCCTGGTGTTGACTGTCACCATGGAAGTCGAGATCTGGTCTGACGTGGTCTGTCCCTGGTGCTACCTGGGCAAACGGCATTTTGAGCAGGCACTGGAGAGCTTCGACCACCGGGACAAGGTGCAGGTGGTGTACCGGTCATTCGAGCTGGACCCGGCGGCGCCGCGCGGGGTCACGACGGCGACAGTCGAGGTGCTCGCGCACAAGTACCGGATGAGCCAGGACCAGGCCCGGCAGGCCCAGCGCCAGATGGAGCAGCGAGCGGCCGCCGACGGGCTGACGTTCCGGATGGACGGGTTGCGCAGCGGCAACACCAGGGACGCGCACCGGCTGCTGCACCTGGCAAAGGCCAGCGACCGGCAGAGCGAGCTGATGGAGGGGCTGCAGCGGGCCTACTTCACCGAGCAGGACTCGATCTTTGACCACGACACGCTGACCCTGCTAGCGGTCGAGGCCGGACTCGATCAAGACGAGGTGTCAGCCGTGCTCGCCAGTGATCGCTACAGCGATCATGTCGACACCGACCAGGTGATGGCACAGTCGCTCGGCGCGACCGGGGTGCCGCTGTTCGTTATCGACCGCCGCTACGGCATCTCCGGCGCGCAGCCAGCGAAGACGATCACCGGGGTGCTGGAGCGCGCCTGGAGCGAGGCTGGCCTGTGACGGGCAAACCGCGACCGGACTCGGGCCGGCCATGACGCCGCCGTCGCCCAGGCTCACCAACCCGGCCCGGCCGGGTCAGCCAGCAACGGCCCAGCCAGCAACGGCCCAGCCAGCAACGCCGCCGGAGGCGGCCAAGTCAGCAACGCCGCCGGAGGCGGCCAAGTCAGCAACGCCGCCGGCCTGGTTCACGGCGGCGCTGGCGGCTGCCGCCGACGTGGGCACCGTGAGCGTTGACGGGACCGACATCGCCTACCGCGCCTATGGCGACAACATGGCCAGCGGCCTGGTCCTCGTGCACGGAGGCGCCGCGCACGCCCGCTGGTGGGACCACGTCGCACCGATGCTCGCCGCCGGCCGGCGGGTCGTGGCGGTGGACCTGTCCGGGCACGGCGACAGCGGCCGGCGCGACCGCTACAGCCTGGACGGGTGGGCTCGCGAGGTCGTCGCGGTCGCGAAGGCAGCCGGGATCCCCGGACCGCCGGTCATCGCCGGGCACAGCATGGGCGGCTTCGTGGCGCTGCGTACCGCGGGCATGTTCGGCACGAAACTGGATGGCATCGTGGTGATCGACTCGCCGGTGCGCGAGGTCACCCCGGAAGACCAGGCGGCGCGGCAAGCGCGCGCGTTCGGGCCGCTGCGCGTCTACCCGACGCGGGAGGCCGCGATCGCCCGGTTCCGTCCGATCCCTGACCAGCCGGCTCTGCCGTACGTGCGCGAGCACGTGGCCGCCACCTCGATCCGGGCCGTCGACGGCGGCTGGAGCTGGAAGTTCGACCCGGCCGTGTTCGGCCGAACCCAGGGCACGCCGCAGCTCCTGCGCCAGTTCGACTGCCGGGTCGCGTTGTTCCACGCCGAGCACGGCATCGTGCCGCCACAGACAACCGAGCTCATGTACGACAGCCTCGGCCAGCTCGCGCCCGTCATCGAGATCCCGGCGGCCGGCCATCACGTCATGCTCGACGAGCCGATCGCGCTGGTGACCGGCATCCGGACGCTGCTCGCCGACTGGGATCACTCCAGGCCCGCGCGGCGTTCGTAATCGCCTCGCCACGACGGAACCCGCGGCTGCACAACAGCCGGGCAAACTTCCGCGCCCGGACGGTTAACGGCGCACCAAGCTGAACAGGTACCGGGACGTGCCGACCCCTCCTGCCCGGTCCGCGCCGCCGGCGCCGGACCCCATCAGCCAGTTTTTCAACGGCCTTGCCCAGCCGGGCCACCTCGCGGCCTTCGAGTCGGAATCCGCCACGCTGCGTTTCGACGTCCGCGACGGCGCGAGCGTCCAGCGGTGGCGTGTCACCGTCCACGACGGGGATGTCACGGTAACCCGCCGGGCCGAGCCGGCTGACGCTGTCGTGAGGGCCGATCGGCCGCATCTCCAAGCCATCCTGACCGGCCGGGTCAATGCCACGGCGGCGTTGCTCCGCGGCCTGGTCGACTGCGAGGGCAGCATGGGGGCCCTCATGATGTTCCAGCGCTGTCTGCCAGGCCCGCCAGGATCGACCGGCCGGGTGGCGCCCATCAGCTCGCAGACCGTGATGGCAGAGCACGACCAGAAACCGCGGAGGCCGGCGTGAGCGACCAGCTCGTCCAGATTCTCGAAGGCAACACGTTCGTCGTCAGCGACGACCGCGGCGACATCGAGGCCTCGAGCACCGACCCCACCGGACTGTTCTCGTTCGACACCCGGTTTCTGTCCAGGTGGGTACTGACGATCAACGGCCAGCGACTGACCGCGCTGTCGACCGACGACCTGCAGTACTTCCAGGCCCGCTTCTTCCTGGTGCCTGGCAGCGGCACGGTCTACGTCGACGCCACGCTCTCGGTGATCCGCGAGCGCGAGGTGTCGGATGGCTTCCACGAGCAGCTCCGGGTGCTCAATCACCAGGACCAGCCGGCCGACCTCGACATCCGCATCGACGCCGGGAGCGACTTCGCCGACCTGTTCGAGGTCAAGGACGCGCTGCGGAAGAAGGGCAGCTACCAGGCCCAGGTCGCCGGCAACAGCCTGGTGCTCGGGTACCGCCGGGACACCTACGAGCGCGAGACCTGGATCACTGCCACGACGCCGGCTGCGGTAGACGAGACGGGCCTGTCTTTCCGCGTCACGGTGCCGCCGCACGGCGAGTGGAGTACTGAGCTCGACATCGTCGCCACCTCGAACGGTCCGGACGAGCTGACCGGCGGGCCGATCGGGATCAGGGGCCGCGGCAGGCGCGAGGTGCGCCGGGACATGGCCCGCGGGCTAGAGAAGTGGCTGGAGCGTGCGCCGACCGTCGAGTGCGACTGGGAGGCCGTCGAGCACATCTACCGCCGGTGCATGACCGACCTCGCGGCGCTCCGGTTCTCCACGCTGACCATGCCCGGCCGCGCGCTACCGGCGGCCGGGCTGCCGTGGTTCATGACGATCTTCGGCCGCGACAGCATCTTCACCAGCCTGCAGGCGCTGCCGTTCACCTCCGAGCTGGCCTCGACCACGCTGCTGGCGCTGGCCGAGCGACAGGGCGTCCGCATCGACGACTTCAGGGACGAGGATCCGGGCCGCATCCTGCACGAGATGCGGTACGGGGAGCTGACGGCATTCGAGGAGCGACCGCACTCGCCCTACTATGGGAACGCCGATGCCACCCCGCTGTACGTGGTGCTGCTGGACGAGTACGAGCGCTGGACCGGCGACACCAAGCTCGTCCACGGCCTCGAGCGCGCCGCGCGCGCGGCGCTCAACTGGATCGACGAGTACGCCGACCTGCAGGGTAACGGCTACGTGTCCTACCAGCGCCGCAACCAGCAGACGGGCCTGGAGAACCAGTGCTGGAAGGACTCCTGGGACTCGATTTCCTACCGCAACGGTGACCTGCCGGGCTTCCCCCGTGCCACCTGCGAGCTGCAGGGGTACGCCTACGACGCCAAGATCCGCGGCGCGCGGCTGGCTCGCGAGGTGTGGAAGGATCCAGCCTTCGCCGACCGGCTGGAAAAAGAGGCAGCCGACCTGAAGCGCAGATTCAACCGCGACTTCTGGGTGGCGGACGGCGGGTATTTCGCGGTCGCCCTCGACGCGGACGGACGGCAGGTCGACTCGCTCACCTCCAACAACGGTCATCTGCTCTGGAGCGGCATCGTCGAGAAGTCCAAGGCCAGGGCCGTCGCCCGGCACCTGCTCGGGCCGCGGCTATTCTCCGGCTGGGGCGTGCGCACCCTCGCCGAGGGCGAGGCGCGCTACAACCCCATCGGCTATCACGTCGGCACGGTGTGGCCGTTCGACAACTCCTTCATCGCATGGGGCCTGCGCCGGTACGGGTTCAAGGAAGAGGCAGCTCACCTAGTCGCTGGCATCATGGCGGCGGCGGAGATCTTCGACGGCCGGCTGCCGGAGGCGTTCGGGGGCTACCCGCGCAGCGCGACGATGTATCCCGTGCAGTACCCGACCGCGTGCAGCCCGCAGGCCTGGTCGACGGGCGCGCCGCTGCTGCTGCTGCGCGCCGGCCTCGGCCTCGAGCCGCGTGGCGACAATCTCGTCGTGGACCCGGCGCTGCCGCTGGGATTCGGCAACCTGCAGATACTCGACCTGCCCGGCCGGTGGAAGCGGATCGACGCCTTCGGCCGGGGCCGCATTCACACCGACCGGAAGACGGCGTGACTCGCTGACAAGCCGCCGATGATGGGGTTTCTCCGCGCCACAGCGCGGAGAATCCCCCATCATCACGCGTTGGCGTAGTGCACCTGACCGGTGGTGCCCGCCAGGTGCCCGTCGCGCACGTCCACGGTGACCTGCTGGCCCGGCGTGACCTGCCCGTCAAGCAGCATGGTGGAAAGCCGGTTGTCGACCTCACGCTGGATCGTCCGGCGCATCGGGCGGACGCCGAACTCGGGCTGGAAGCCATGCTCGGCGATCCACTCGACGGCGGCAGGCTCGAACCTGACCACCACGTTCTGGGCGTGCAGCCTGCGGCGGGTCTCCTCAAGCAGCAGCTGGGTGATCTGCCGCAGTTCGGCCTCGTCCAGCTCGCCGAAGATGACGATCTCGTCGATCCGGTTGAGGAACTCCGGCCGGAAGGACTCCCGGAGCCGGCGCATGAGCTGCTCCTGCAGCGCGCTGCCCTGGCCGGCCTGCGAGCTCGCCGCCTCGGCGCCGAATCCGAGCGCGGTTCCCCGGCGGCTGACCAGATCCGAACCCAGGTTGCTGGTCATGATGAGCACCGTGTTCTTGAAGTCCACGGTCCGGCCCTGACCGTCGGTGAGGCGGCCGTCGTCGAGGACCTGCAGCAGGATGTTGAACACGTCCGCGTGCGCTTTCTCGATCTCGTCCAGCAGGACGACCGAGTACGGCCGCCGCCTGACCGCCTCGGTGAGCTGCCCCGCTTCTTCGTATCCCACGTAGCCGGGCGGTGCGCCGACGAGACGGCTGACCGTGTGCCGCTCGGAGAACTCACTCATGTCGAGCCGGACCATGCGGCTGTCAGCCCCGAACAGCGCCTCGGTCAGCGCTCGCGCCAGCTCGGTCTTGCCCACTCCGGTCGGCCCGAGGAACAGGAAGCTGCCGACCGGCCGATTCGGGTCGCCGAGCCCTGCCCGGGAACGGCGGACCGCCTCGGCGACCGCTGCCACCGCCTCGTGCTGCCCGATGACGCGCTCGTGCAGGTGCTGCTCGAGCCCGAGCAGCCGACTCTTTTCCTCCTCGGTCAGCTGGTGGACCGGGATGCCGGTGGCCCGCGACACCACCTCGGCGACGTCGTCGGGGGTGACCTCGGGTATCGCCTTGTGATCGCGGCCGAGCTGCTCGATCCGGCGCTGGATGTCCTCGATCTCGTCGCGCAGCCGGGACGCCTGCTCGTACTGCTCGCTGGCAACCGCCTGGTCCTTGTCCCGCTGCATGTCTTCCGCCCGACGCTCGAGCTCGCGCCGGTCCATGCCCGGCGTCTTGATCCGCAGCCGAACCCGGGCGCCCGCCTGGTCGATCAGGTCGATGGCCTTGTCCGGCAGGAACCTGTCGGTGATGTAGCGGTCCGATAGCTCGACCGCCGAGGTGAGCGCCGCGTCCTCATACCGCACCTGGTGATGCGCTTCGTACCGGTCGCGCAGCCCGTGCAGGATAGCCAGCGTGTCCTCGACGGTCGGCTCGGACACCAGGATCGGCTGGAACCGGCGGGCCAGCGTCGCGTCCTTCTCGATGTTCTTGCGGTATTCGTCTAGCGTGGTCGCGCCGATCACGTGCAGCTCGCCTCTGGCGAGGGCCGGCTTGACCATGTTGCCGGCGTCCATCCCGCCCTCGGTGCTGCCGCCCGCCCCGACCAGGGTGTGCAGCTCGTCAATGAAGATGATCAGCTCGTCGCCGTGGCTGCGGATCTCGTCGATGATCCGCCGCATCCGCTCCTCGAAATCACCGCGATAGCGCGTACCCGCGACGACGCCCGACAGTTCGAGCTGGACCACCCGCTTGTCGGCCAGCGTCTGCGGCACGTCGTCGTCCACGATGCGCTGCGCGATGCCCTCGACGATCGCGGTCTTGCCGACTCCCGCCTCGCCGATCAGGACCGGGTTGTTCTTGCCCCGCCGCGACAGCACCTCGATGGTCTGCTCGATCTCGCCGTCACGGCCGATGACCGGGTCGATGCGTCCCTCCCGCGCCATGGCGGTCAGATCACGGCCGAACTCGTCGAGCGTCGGAGTGGCGGACCGGCCGTCACCGGGCGGCAGGCCCTGGCTCGTCAGCCCCGCCTGCAGCGACTGCGGCGTCACCCGGGCGGCGGCCAGGATGCGCCCGGCCGCGGACTCGGGGTTGACCGCCAGCGCGAACAGGATGTGCTCGGGCCCGATGTAGCTGGATCCGAGCGTCCGGGAGATCTGATGGGCGTCCAGCAGCGCGCGCTTGGCGCCTGGCGTGAGCTGCGGCGGCGCGCCGGTGCGCCCGCCGGACCCGCTCTGCTGCTCATCGGCCGCCCGGGCGAGCTCACCGGGATCGGCGCCCGAGCGAGCCAGCCGCTGGCGGGTCGGCTCCACGGTGGCTGCGGCCCACAGGAGCTGCTCGGTGTCCAGGTCGGCGCCTCGCTCGGCCGCCTGAGCGGCAGCCGCGCCGATCAGCTCACGGGCAGGCCCGCTCATGAGGCGGGTGACGTCGAGCCGGTTGCCAGGGCTCGCCGGGCACCCGGAGGCCCCGAATATCCGCGCGATGAAGTCATCGAATGGGCTAGCCCCGAAGCCTTGTGGTCCGAAGAAACCGCTGCTCATCGGATGCCTCCCCGTTGGCACCGGTCGTGGCGTCGCAGCCGCCGCTGCCCCGCGTGGTGCCGCCATTCCGGCGCACGGCTAGCCTGGCCACAGGGAGCTTTGCCATGACCGAACGCAAACCGGCCGACATGAGCTTCACCTCGTGGATCGACAAGCAGATCGCCGAGGCGACAGAGCGCGGCGCCTTCGATAACCTTCCCGGCGCGGGCAAGCCCATACCTCAGCACGGCGATGAGGACGCTGCGGAGGCCTGGCTGCGCGGATACCTCCGCAGGGAGGGCATGTCGGCGGAGGCGCTGCTGCCGACGCCGCTGCGGCTGCGCAGGGCAGTCGACCAACTGGCGAGCGAGGTGCCCGGCATGAGCTCCGAGGAGCAGGTGCGCGAGGTCGTCGGCGAGCTCAACCATCAGATCCGCGAGTGGCGTCGGATCCCGCTCGGGCCGCCGATCTTCGTGCCGCTGGTCGACGAGGAGGCGATGGTCAGCCGTTGGCGCGCGGACCGGCCGGTCCTGGCGGCCGGGCCTGGCCCGGCCGCCAGGCCGGGCCAGGCGGTGCGGACGGCAGACCACGCTCCGTCAGCAGCCGTCGGCGCGCGCTCGCGCTGGT
>JBOHCP010000186.1:0-8661 GCA_050698875.1 Streptosporangiaceae bacterium
GACCGCAGCCAGCAGCGGGACCTGCGGGGCCAGCGTCTCGAACAGCTCGTAGACGTCCGCGTCGCAGCCGGCCTCCACCGCCACCGCCTGCAGGTGCTTGAGACAGTTCACCGAGCCGCTGATCGCGAGGATCGCGGTGACCGCGTTGCGGAACGCGCCCGCGGTCAGGATGCCGCGCGGCTTGACGTCCTGGTCGACTAGTTCGACGATGCGCCGGCCGGCGTCGGCGACGGTGCGCCACATCTTCGGGCTGCCCGCGCGCACCGGGGTGCTGCCCGGCAGCGCCATGCCGAGCGCCTCGGCGGCGATGTGCATGGAGTTGGCCGTGCCCATCCCCGCGCAGACACCGGGCCCGGTGACGGCGCAGCTGCTCATCTCACCGAGCTCGGCGACCGACATCCGCCCGGCCGCGACGTGGCCGGCGTAGGCGAAGATGTCCTCGAAGTCGATGTGCTTGCCGCGGTATAGCCCGGATGGCTGGTAGCCGCACGCGACGACGATGGTCGGGATGTTGAGCCGGCCCGCGGCCATCAGGTGCGCGGGCGTGGTCTTGTCGCAGGACGACAGGCACACCATGCCGTCCAGCAGCGCGCCCTCCGCGGCGACCTCGATGTCGCTGACGATCAGGTCCCGGCTCGGTAGGATGTACTGACCGGCCGCGCCCGCACTCGTGATCGCGTCGCTCGGCGCGGCGGTGCGGATCTCGAACCCGATGCCGCCGGCCTCGCTGATCGCCGCCTTCAGCGGGCCGACGATGCCGTCCAGGTGGCTGAAGCAGCTCGCCAGGTCGGACGAGGTATTCACGATGGCGATCTTGGGCTTGGCCATATCGTCGTCGGTCAGCCCGAGGGCCATCCACTGCGCGCGGCGCATGGCCCAGCGGTTGCTGCCGGGCTCGAACACGCTGCGCAGCGCCGCCATCAGACCTCCAGGCCCAGATAGGCGCCGGCCCGCTCGAGCCGCTGCTGAAGGGCGGCGACGTCGACGTCCGCGCAGCTGACGCCCGCGCCGAGGGCGAGACCGGCCGCGGTTCCCGCCGCCTCGCCCATGGCGAAGCACGGCCCGGTGACCCGCGCGGCCGACTGAGCGTCGTGTGTCATGGAGGCGCACCGCCCGATCACGTACAGGTTGGCGATCCGCTGCGGCAGGATCATCCGGAACGGCAGCTGGTTGAAGCCGCGCGGGTTCTCGCCGCGCTGCCAGCGGAACTCGACGCTGCCCGCCACGTGTGATTCCACCGGCCAGCCGTTCACGCCGATCGTGTCGGCGAAGTCGGCGCAGCCCAGCACGTCGTCCTCGGTCAGCTGGTAGGCGCCGACGATCCGCCGGGTCTCCCTGATCCCGATTTGCGGGGCGAGGTCGACGATGTAGGAGTCACCGAAGCCGGGGGTGTTGTCCCGGATGAAGGTGAACGCGTCGAGCGCCTGTTGCCGCCCCTGCAGCTCACCGCGGGTGAGCTGGTCGGCGTCGGTGCCGTCGATCGCGCTGCCGTCGGCGTTGCTGAGCTGGGTGAGGTTAGCGCGCCACTCCAGCGGGTTGCGCTGCGGCCGGACGATCGGCTTTTTGCGCGGGAACGCATGGGTGCCTGCCTGCTCGGCCGCCACCATGAGCCGTTCCACCGTGCGCCACGGCGCCTCGCCGGCCGCGGCGACGTCTACGCCGTTGATCCGGAACATCAGCGACGGGTACAGCATCCCGTGCAGGCCGGGGGACTTCTCGACAGGCGCGCCGGCCCAGGCTGCGACGTCGCCGTCCCCGGTCGCGTCGACGAAGATCCGCCCGCGCACCGCCGCCCGCCCGGACTTGGACTCGATGAGCACGGCGCCGATGGTGTCCTCGGCCGCGAGAACCGCGCCGACCGCGAAGGTGTGGAACAGCAGCCGCGCGCCCGAGGACGTGACCAGCTCGTCCGCGGCGATCTTGTAGCTGGAGATGTCGAAGGCCAGCGCCTGGATGCCGTCGTTGATGGTGAGGTGCGGCCTCGACAGCCCGTCGAGCTTCGCCAGCCGGTCAAGCAGCTCGTCGGCAAGGCCATGGATGACCCGCCGGTGCTCGCCGTATACCTTGGCGTGCAGCCCGCAGAATGTGCTCAGCCCGCCGGCGGTGCCCGCCCCGCCCAGGAACCCGTACCGCTCGAGCAGCAGCACGGAGTACCCCGTGCGCGCGGCCGCGGCGGCGGCCATGAGCCCGGCCGGCCCGCCGCCGACGACCACGACGTCGAACTCGCCGTAGACGGGGGTGCTGCGGGCTGGCTCGGCGATCGGCTGTGCTGGCTCGGGGGGACGACCCCCCGGACCCCCCGCGGTGGCTGGCTCGGGAGGACGACCCCCCGGACCCCCCGCGGTGGCTGGCTCGGGGGGACGACCCCCCGCGGTGGCTGGCTCGGGAGGACGACCCCCCAGGCCTCCCGGCGGATTGCTCACGCTAGTGCCCGGCGTCGGCGGGCAGCACGATGTGGTCGAGCGAGTACGGGGTCGGCCCGAGCGCCTCGGCCATGATCGACTCCATGATCGGCAACGGCACCAGGCAGTCAGCGCAGGCGTCCGGGCCCGCCTCGATCTGCACGACAACCGTGTCCTTCTCGGTCAGCGACCAGGACAGGTCGTAGCCGTCGGAGGCGAGCATGTCCCGGAACTTGCCGAGCGCTGCGTCCAGGCCGGCCGGGGCGCAGGCCGCGGCGTCGCTAGTCATGGAGTGTCATCACCTTCGCGATCGACGGGGGGTTGCCGCGCGGCCCGAAGGTCTCGATCACGGCGGAAACTCCGGCGTTGTTGGCACCGGCGACCATGAGCTGCACGGCTGACGGCGACTTCAGGGCGGGTACCGGGTCGGTGCTCTCGTCGACGGGCAGCGCGTCCGGGTGCCCGGCCGGGAGCCGCCAGCTCGTGTGCCGGGATATTGCGTCCTTGCCGACGGCGGCCAGCTCGGCGCGCGTGTTGGCAGCGTGCTCGTAGATGAACTGGCGCACGTCGTCCTTGCTCCACCCGGCGTCGCCCAGCAGGCACGCGTGCTCGGGCGACAGCACCACCAGCGAGCTGGTGGTCTGGTGGATCAGCGCGCCGGTCCGCGCGATGGTGCCGGTGATGTCGAGGACCAGCTGCTCGGGCACCTGGGTGTGGCGCGCCTCGATGTGCACGCACGACCTGATGATGATCGCCGCCACGGTGCTGTCCGCCGGGTCGAAGCCGTGCTCGACGTGCAGCGGCTCCCACGGGCTGTGCTCCTCGTTCTCCGCGAGGCAGCACGTGTACTTGGCGGGCGTGCCCTGCGTCGCCTGGTCCAGCAGGTGCGGGTGCAGTCCGAAGACGTTGATCGCGGTGAGACGGATGGCCCGGCCGACGGTCGCGTTCGCCCGGAAACCCGAGCCGAACACGTTACCGGCGCTGTTCATGCCGATCTGGTGGCGGACCGGCCCGTTGACGACGAGCAGCGGCGCGGTGCCCGTGGTGCTCTGCCAGATGCCCCGTCCGGCGTATCCGTCGGCGACGATGGCCTCCCAGGCTGCCAGCACGACGGGGAAGTACTCGGGCAGGCAGCCGGCCATGGCCGCGTTGATGGCGGCGAGCCGGACCGTGCAGGTCCGGTTCAGGTGCGGCATCGCGAACACCACGTCGGCGGGTGGCCGGCTCGTCAGGGCGAGGAACTCGGCCAGGAACGACTCGGTCACGGGGACGACCGGCAGGCCGTCGGTCCACTCCTGCCGGGCGTAGTACTCCATCGCCGCGCGGATCTCGGCGCCGTCGACCAGTGGCGGGTCGGCGAGCGGCGGGTTGTCGCTGACGGCGGCCGCCATTCAGGACTCCACGCCCAGGATGCGCAGCACCTCGGGCACCAGGCCGTGGGCGCGCTCCTCGAGCTGGTTCTCGTCGAGGCTCGCCAGCGGGTGCGGCATGGTCACGAACCGGTAGCCGGGGAAGCCGTACACCTTAGCCATCGCGTCCGCGGCCGGGATGAACGCGTCCGTGCAGATGCTCACCGCGGGCACGCCGGCCCGCTCGAGCAGGATCCCATCGGCCAAACTGGCCGCGCTGCAGGAGCCTCAATCGCCGACTCCTGCCAGCACGAAGTCGCAGTTGTGCAGGATGCGCTGGATCAGGCTCTCCTCGGTCGGCGTGCCGAAGTAGCTCTTGGCGAACATGACAGCGGTCGCGGCGCCGTGCTGGCGCTGCAGCTCCCGGCCGACGTTGGCCAGCAGCGGGGCAGCGTTCGGCTTGGTGTTCTCCAGCAGTCCTACCCGCAGCCCGCGCAGGCTGGCCGGCCGGGGAGCGAGCGTCGTATCGGCGGACCGCTCGTCGAACCCGGTTGGGTCAAGAAGCTTCTCGCGTTCTGGCATGCTGCCTCCAGCCTGCGCGATCGGGCACGTCCTCCGGCTCAGCTAAGCATGCCGACCGCACCCGCCACAAGATTGTGGACAATCCAGGTAGCCGTGGTTACCCTGACGGCACCGATGCGGCGGCGCCGGCCGTCGGCCACGTGCGCTGCGGACGCGACGTGAGGCGGTCGTGATGAGGGTCAGGGCAGCAGCCGTCAGGCAGCCGGGCAAGCCGTGGCAGCTCACCGAGCGCGAGCTGGATGAGCCACGTCCCGGCGAGGTCCGGACCAGGTTCGCGGCCGCCCGGAGGTGCCACTCCGACGGGCACCTGCGCACCGGGGACGAAGTCGGCCGGGGTGCCCGTCGTCGGCGGCCGCGAGGAGGCCAGCGTCGTCCAGGCGACCGGCCCGGGCGTGACCAGGGTGGCCGTCGGGGACCGCGTGGTCTGCTCGTTCGGCGGCGTCGGCAGGAATGCCGTGCAGGGCGCGCGCTTGCGCGGCGCAGCGCCCAGGGTTCTGGCCGGACGTGACCCGCAGTCAAGCGCCGCCGGATCATAGTGCCCAGCTCGCGCGGGCGCCAAGCACATCGTGGTCGTCGATCCGGTCCCGGTCAAGCGGGAGAACGCCATCGAGCTCGACGCCACGCACGCGTTCGCGTCCGCGGCGGAGGCGCAGCGCGCGGTGACCGAACTGACCCGTGGCCAGCTCGCCGAGCACGCCATCTGCACGGTGGGCGTGCTGTCCGCCGAGGTCGTCGCCCAGGCGGCCGCCATAGTCGGGAAGGGCGGGCAGGTAACCGTCACGTCGGTGGCCGGTCCGGCGACGAACAGATCCGCAGCAGGCCGATGGCGGGGGCAACCTGCTGATCGCCGGGTACGCAGACCAGTTCCGTCACCTCGGGTATCTCGGCCTGGAACCGGCGGCTCGCGGCCAGCGGCTCGGTGGTCGGATACCAGCGCCGGGTCCAGGGCCACGTCTTCGGCATGTGCAACCCGCTCTACGACATCCCATGGCTGCACGGCCCGTACCGGGCAGGTGTGCTGAAGCTGGACGAGCTCATCACCCGCCGTTACCGGCTCGACGAGATCAATGAGGGTTATCAGGCCTCGACGACGGCAAGCTGATCCGCGGCATCATCGTCCACGACGGCTGACGCGTCCGTGGTGTCGCCACCGCAGTCCGCCGCGGGCGGTCCTGAAGGTTAGATTGCTGACAATCGAGCCGGCCATCGTAGCCGGGACACGAGGAAGGGGCGGCCGCCGATGACGGCATCGCAGCGGTGCGGAACTCCAGCGACGTCGTGCCGCCGGTCGCCAGCGGCGGCCGGGAGCTCGTCGTGCCCGGCGTCTCGGCCACAGGAAAGCGACCCGGAGGCGGTCAGGTGCGCCGCCGTGCAGCCGCGTGGGGACTCTCCATCGATTCCGCGCACCCAAACCGCCATATCTCGGTCTCCGCAGCGCGTGAAGTCGATGGAAAGTGGGGCGTGATCGGCGCATCTCGGCCCGAGCGGCGGCGGGCGTGACGGCCGGCGGCTCCGCCAGCCCGGGGCCGGCCGACCACGCTGCGGTCCCGGCCGCGGTGTTCGACGTGCGCGGGCGCGTCGTGCTCGTCACCGGTGGTGCGTCCGGGCTGGGCCTGGCCATCGCGCGGGTGCTGGCCGAGTGCGGGGCACGTGTCGTCATGGCAGACCGGGACGAGGTCAGGCCGAGGCGGCCAGTGACCTGCCGGACGTCGAGAGCGCCCTCGTCGATGTGGCCGACCCCGAGGCCGTGGACGCGCTGGTCGCGGCGTGGTTGACCGGCACGGCCGGCTGGATGTCGCGTTCGCCAACGCCGGGATCGCGGCTGGCCACGGCCCGGGCAACGCGGCCGGGCTGATCGACACGTTCGACCTGGCGCTGTGGCGGCAGGTGCTCGACGTGAACCTGACCGGTGTCGTGCACACACTGCGCGCCGCGGCCAGGCCCATGAAACACCAGCGCAGCGGCAGCATCATCGTCAGGGCGTCCACCGCCGGCCTCCGCCAAGACCCCTACGTGTCGTAGTCCTTCGTCGTCGCGAAGGCCGGCGTGGTCAACCTGGTGCATCAGGCCGCGCTGGATCTGGCGCGCTGGCAAGTCAGGGTGAACGCCATCGCGCCCGGCCCGTTCCGGACCAATCTCGGCGGCGGCGGACCGCGCGCACCCGAGGCGGAGGCGCGCTGGGCCGCCGCGGTGCCGCTCGGCCGGATGGGTGACCCGGCCGAGATCCGCGGCCTTGCCCTGCTGCTGGCCTCGGACGCGTCCAGCTTCATGACCGGTGCGGTGTACCCGGTCGATGGCGGCCAGTTGCTGCAGTCGCCGGCGCTCGGCCCCGTCGACTAGGTACCGGCGTTCCCCCGAATCTGCGCGGAACGCTGCTCGTCCGGAACCCGGTGCCCCGGTGAGCGACGGCCTGGGGCCGTGAGTGCGCCAACCATGCCAGAAGAAGGGCGTGGCGATCACTTCCGTGCCCCTTGCGCGCCGCTGTCGTCTGCGCAGGGAAGGTGAGTAGCGTGTCCGGACGTGACTGACATCGTGATCCGCCGGGCTCTTGACGCTGACGTGGCCGCGCTCGGCGCGCTGCGCCGCGAGTGGACGCGCGAGTGGGGCGGCGCCGGCTACGATCCCGGCTTCGGTCAGCGGTTCGCGGCGTGGTTCGAGCAGGATGGGGCGCGCCGCGTCACCTGGCTCGCCGCGGAGGGCGACCGGGCGGTCGGCATGGTGAACCTGGCCGTGTTCGATCGGATGCCGCAGCCGGGGCGGGTGCCGAGCCGGTGGGGGTACCTCGCCAACGCGTTCGTGCTTGCGGCGTACCGCAATCGGGGCGTCGGCGGCCGCCTGCTGGACGCGCTACTGAGCTACGCCGATGAGCACGGCTTCGCCCGGATAGTGCTCAACCCAAGCCAGCGCGCGATTCCCTTCTACGAGCGAGCCGGGTTCGGCTCGGCCAGCGCACTACTAGTACGGACTCCGCCGTCTGCGGCGGTCGGGCAAGTGCCCTGAAACCGCACTAGGCTGCCCATGAGTCCTGACGGCGCTGGAGGCTGGGAGGCCCCGTGACTGCGGTCCGAGAGAACGAAGAGCCGGACGGCCGGCTCGCCGGCATCGACACGTCGGTGGCGCATCCCGCGCGCGTGTACGACTACTGGCTCGGCGGCAAGGACAACTTCGCCGCGGACCGGGAGGCGGCGGAGCGGGTCATCGCGATCAGGCCGACGATCCTCAGGGACATCAGGTCCAATCGCGAGTTCCTGCACCGCACGGTCAGGTACCTGGCGGAGGAAGCCGGGATACGCCAGTTCCTGGATATCGGGACCGGCATCCCGACCAGCCCCAACGTGCACGAGATCGCGCAGTCGGTCCATCCCGCCGCGCGCGTCGTGTACGTCGACAACGACCCCATCGTGCTGGTGCACGCGCGAGCGCTGCTGACCAGCGGACCTGAGGGCAAGACCGACTACATGGACGGCGACCTGCGGCAGCCGGACGACATCATAGAGCGGGCGGCGAAGACCCTCGACTTCGGCGAGCCGATGGCTGTGATCCTGCTCGGCGTCCTGCACCTGATCTCCGATGCCGAGAATCCGCACGAGACCGCTCGCACGATCATGGCGTCGGTGAGCCCGGGCAGCTACCTGGTCGTCGGGCATCCGGCCAGCGACGTGCAGTCGGAGCTGGTTGCCGAGTCGGCGCGGCAGTACAACGCGCGCGTCTCGACCGCGCAGACCAGGCGCAGCTTCGCCGAGGTGACGCGCTTCTTCGACGACCTGGAGCTCGTTGAGCCCGGCGTGGTGCAAGAGCACCGCTGGCGGCCCGGCATGGGCATCGACACGGCGAGCTACGAGACTCCCGGCTGGGGCGGGGTCGGCCGCAAGCCGTAACGTCGGCGCCCGCACGTGGGCGCAGCTCGGAGCTGCGGTTGGCCCTCCTACGCTGGCGCGGACTGCCCGGCAGGCGGGTGCGGCTGGCCGTCGGTGATGTCCTCGAGCAGTTCGGCGAATAGCCGCTCGACGCGCGGATCGGCGACGCGCTGCTCGGCCAGGTAGTCGCCGAACAGCTGCAGCGGCGTCCGCCCGGCCCGGCTCGGCGTGGCATCCCCGCCACTGCCGCCCGGCCGCGCCCGGTGCGCCTCGTCCAGCTGGACCTCAAGCACGTTGGGCAGCTTGTCCCGCACCAGGTCGCCGAGGCCAGCCCGGGCCGGCTCGGCCAGCACCACCCGTAGATAGGCGTCGCCGGCCTGCTCGCCCTCGGCGATGACCTGGTCGAGCAGGCCGCGCAGGGTCCGGAGCTTGCGGCCGCCTTCGATCGCTACCCGGCGGGCGTCCGCGCGG
>JBOHCP010000187.1:0-8648 GCA_050698875.1 Streptosporangiaceae bacterium
GGCCAGAAGATGTCCAAGAGCCTGCGCAACTACCCCGACGTGACCCAGGCGTTCGACACCTACGGATCCGACGCGGTGCGGTGGTTCCTCATGGCGAGCCCAGTGCTGCGCGGCGGCAACCTGAACGTCTCTGAGGCCGGCATCCGGGACGCGGCGCGGCAGGCCTTGCTGCCGCTGTGGAACAGCTATTACTTCTTCGCGCTCTACGCCAACGCGGAGTCCTGCGAGGCGCGTGGGTCGACCGCGAGCGAGCACGTGCTTGACCGCTACATCCTGGCCAAGACCAGGGACGCCGTCGCGCGCATGGAGCAGTTCCTGGACGTCTACAACGTGCCCGGTGCCTGCCAGGAACTGCGCGAGTACCTCGAGGTGCTGACGAACTGGTACATCCGCCGGTCGCGGGACAGGTTCTGGGCTGGCGATCGGGCCGCGCTCGACACGCTGTGGACCGTCCTTGAGGCGGTCTGCCGGGCTGCCGCCCCGCTGCTGCCGCTCACCACCGAGGCGATCTGGCGCGGCCTCACCGGCGAGGAGAGCGTGCACCTGACCGCCTGGCCGCAGCTTGCGAACTGGCCGGCCGATGAATCGCTGGCCGGCGCCATGGACCTCGTGCGCGCCGTCTGCAGCACCGCGCTCGGTCTGCGCAAGGCCCGCCAGCTGCGGGTCAGGCTGCCGCTCAGCACGCTGACGGTCGCCCATCAGGACGCAGCCTCGCTAACCCCCTACCGTGAGCTGATCCGCGACGAAGTCAACGTCAAGGACGTCGTGTTGTCAGCCGACCCGGCCACCCTCGGCACCTTCGAGCTGGCCGTCAACCCGCGCGTGCTGGGACCGCGGCTCGGCGCCAGGGTGCAGGAGGTCATCCGGGCTGTCAAGGCGGGTAACGCGCAGCGCATCGGCGACCGGGTCATCGCTGCGGGAGTCGAGCTTGAGGCCGGTGAGTACGAGGTACGGCTCACGGCCGCTCGCCCGGACTCGGTCGCTCCGCTGGCTGGCAACACCGGCCTCGTGGAGCTGGACATCACGGTCACGCCGGAGCTGGCCGCCGAGGGCACGGCGCGCGATGTGGTCCGGGTTGTGCAGCAGGCCCGCCGCGACGCCGGGCTGGCGGTGTCGGACCGGATCAGCCTCACGATCGGCGCGGACGGCGCGGTGGCGGGCGCGGTCCGCGCACACCAGGCCTTCATCGCGGCCGAGACGCTCGCGGTCGAAGTCACCGTACTTCCCGCCGCCGAGGTCGACGCGCCCGCCCAGCCCGTCGGCGACGGCGGGGCGGTCCGGGTGGCTGTCACGGTGCGGCCCGCTGCTCGCTTATCGGCGATGCCGTGAGCCTCGGACCGAGGTTCGGGATGGGCTAGGCAGTTTTCGGGAGCCCTCCACGTCGACGATCTGCCTGCCTTGCTGGCTGATCCGGGAGGGTCGTCTCCAGGTTCCGCTCGCTGCGGTTCGACGCGGCTGCCACGTCCCATCGCCGCCGACACATAGTCCGCGACCTTCAGGAACACGGACTCCGCTCCGGGGCGCTAGCGGGAACAGCGGGCACGGCGGTCACGCGGATCCTTCCCCGGGCGCAATCGACAGCACGAACCGTACCGGAACGCCCGCAAACCGTCGGGCCAGCGGCGAAGACGGCGACCCAAGCCAAAGGCGAATGGCGATCAGCCGGAGTCGTTGACGTGCCGCGAGCCAGCGCCCAGCCTGCAGGCGATCAGACCCCGCGGACGACCAGCGCGGGCCTCGCGGCCGACCGCGCGGCGAGCGCCTTGATGTCCTGCAGGTCAGACGTCCAGATGATCGCGCGCAGCGCCGCGGCCATCACCACGACGGTCGCGTCCACGACGTCGGCGGTGCCAGCCTTGCCGCAGAGCACCCCGGCGGCCTTGCTGGTGTCCAGCCCGACCGGGTCGACTCGGCAGCCAGCCAGCGCCTGCCCTAGCCGAACCTGGCGGTGAGCGTCGCGCCAGGCCTGCCCGACGACGGCCGCCGGGATGTGAACGTCCCGCTCGTCGTCGAGCGCCAGCTTGTGCCGCGCCCACATCCGGCGATCATTCTTGTCCAGCGCGACCAGCGCGCCAGCGTCGTACACGTACGCCAGGCTCACGCCGCGTCGTTCCCGGCCTGGAAGTACTCGTTGTCCGCCGCCGCCATCTCAGCCCGTGCGGCGGCCAGTTCCCCGGGCGTGAAGGCGCCGTGCTCGGCTTCCCACTCCGCCACGACGCTCTGCCCGATTCGCCGCCGCATCTCCCGCTCTGCTGCGCTGGCAATCAGCCGCGACAGCGGGATCCCGGCTTCGCGCGCCGCGACCGTCATGGCCGCAACGAGATCCTCGTCGACGGTGATAGTTACCTTACGAGTCGCCACATCATCACCATACCTGAATATGGCCAGCACGGAGTTGACTGACCGGACGACCGGTCTTAAACTCATTAGTTGTACAACTCATTAGTTGAATGGAGCCGACCGTGCAGGACATCATCGCGGCGCACCGGCGGACGCTCGCCGACGCGCTGAGCACGCTCACCGCAGCGCAGTGGCGAGCGCCGTCGCTGTGCGCGGGCTGGACGGCCGCGCACGTACTCGCGGACCAGACCATGCCGTTCCGGATCAGCGAGCAGGACTTCATGGCCGGCCTGCAGCGCCGCGGCGGCGATTTCACCACGTTCTCCGACGAGGTCGCGGACCGGGACAGCCGGCTGCCGCCAGCCGAGCTCGTCGCCGTGCTGCGCGACAACGCCGGCACGCCATGGAGTCCGCCAGGCGGCGGCCTGACCGGCGCACTCTGCCACGACGTGATCCACGGGCTGGACATCAGCTGGCCGCAGGGGCTGGCGTACGAGATCCCGGCGCAGGCCGCGAAGGCGGTGCTCGACTCCCTCAGCGGGTCTGGCAGCCGGACGCTGTTCGGGTTCCCGCTGGACGGCATCAGGGTCGCCGCGACCGACCTGGACTGGTCGGCGGGCCAGGGCGCCGAGCTGACAGGACGGAGCCGGGACCTGCTGCCGCTGCTCGCCGGGCGGGCCGTTCCGCACGAGTTCTTCGACGGAGCGGGCGCGGCGCGGGCTTGGTCGCTCGCGGCCCGGTGACGGTGACCGCCAGCGAGCCCGCCGCCGACGCACTGACCGTCACGTTCGCGGCGCTCGCCGACCCGACCCGCCGCGCGATCCTCACCCGCCTGTCCGCCGGCGAGGCGACCGTGAATCAGCTCGCCGAGCCGTTCGCACTGACGCAGCAGGCGATCTCCAAGCACATCAAGGTCCTCGAGCGGGCCGGCCTGGTGTCCCGGTCCAGGGCCGCCCAGGCCCGGCCTTGCCGCCTGGAGCCAGCCAGGTTCGAGGTGGCGGCGGACTGGATAGACAGTCACCGTCAGCTGTGGCACGAGCGGTACAACAGGCTCGACGAGCACCTCGCCGCGCTGCGGACGGACAACCCGGCCGATCCAGCGGAGGAGGCGGCGACATGACCCAGCTGGGCGAGTTCACCTACCGGCGGGTGCACCGGGCGAGCCGAGAGCTGCTATTCGATTGCCTCACCCAGCCCCAGCACCTGACCCGCTTCTGGGGACCGGACGGGGCCACGACCCCTCTCGATGGCATCACGGTCGACCTGCGGCCGGGCGGGTTGTTCGAGACCGTCATGGTGAACGACGCGGACGGCACGAGCTACCCGATGCGCGCCTTCTACCGGGAGGTGCTGCGACCGGAGCGGCTGGTCTGGACCGAGGCGGCCGTCGAGGGCGGCATGACCACGACGATCACCCTCACCGATCTCGGCGACGGGCAGACTGAGGTCGTCACGCACCAGACCAACGTGCCGCCCCCGATGGCCCACCCGGACGCTCGCCGGGGCTTCGAGACCAGCCTGCGCCGCTTCGCCGACTACGTCGACCTGCTGACAGCCAGCTGACGAGCACAACGAGTCGGCTACCAGCCAGGCCGGCGGAAGCTGGCCAGCGCCGCTACGGCTCGAGCTCGTAGTGCATCGTCCGATACCGCAGCACGCGGTGCATCACCGGGACCAGCGCGCCCTGCAGCACGGGGTGCCGGCGCGCCAGCGCTCTCGCGGCGACCCGCGCATCGTCGCCGTCCAGCAGCCGGGCCGTGCCGCGCAGATGCGGTCCGGTGACCCGGCCGCGCACGGTGGACGGCGCGACGTCGACCGCCGGGGTGTGGCGTAGTCGCTTGGTCTTCCAGGCCTTGTCGTAGGACCGGAAGAACGCCCGGTCCCGGTCGAACGCGATGCTCACTGGGGTGCCCACCGCCGTGCCGTCGCGCTTGTAGGTGGTGAGCAGGATGGTTCCTGCGCTCCTGATCGGCTCGAAAGGCCTGCTCATGTCCTTCCTCCTCGGTCACCATCTCGGTCACACATCTCGGTCACCATCTGAGACGGCGCAGGCGGCTCCGCCGTGACGCGAGCTCACAGCGGCCACCCGGAGCGCCGGCGGCCGGCGAGCGCAATGATCAGCTTGAGCTTAGTGCGGCGTATCGCTTGAATGGTTCGTCGCGCTGTGCTGCGCTGTTGACTTGTAACTGGGCGCCCCTGGAGGCGCTCGGGGGGGCAGCATGACAGATGACAGTCGACCATCGCCGCAGTTGCCCGATGACCTGCCACGACGCGTCCGTGGCGCCAACTGGCGAGTGCCGGGCCGGAACGAGGACAGACCGGCGCCAGCGGAGCGGCCAGTAACGCCCGCTCCGCTCGATCGGGCTGCGGCCGCGGCGGCGCAGCCCGGCGAGCAGCTGCCACGGCGAGTGCCGGGCGCCAGTGAGATCAAGCCACCGCGCCGGCTCGCGCTGGTGCAGCCGCTGCTGGAAACTCCGCCAGCAGAGCCGGACGCGGCGGCAACTGTGCCACTCCCAGCAACGCCAGGATTAGCCGCACCATACGCCGCGGCGCGACGATCGGGGACGTCCGCATCGCCGCTGCGGACCGCGTCCTCGTTGTCACCAAGACCGCCATCCCTGGCGCCGGGCGGAGCCCCGTCCGCAGCGCACCCGGCCACGGCGCCAGCGCCGGTCACGCCGGCAGCGCCAGTCCCCCCGGCAGCGCCAGTCGCGTCGCCGGCGCCTCGCACGCAGCCAGGACGAGCTGCGGTCCCCCGCCGGCTGGCGGCATCGCGTGCCAGGCGCTGGTGGCTGGCCGGCGTCGCCGTCGTCGCGGCAGCCGCGCTTGGGGCGGCTGCGCTGTACCCGCGCGGCCACCAGGCTGCGAACGCTGGCAGCACGCGCATCGCCGCCCAGACCGCCGTGCGGGACCAGGCAGCCGCCTGGGTCGCTGGTCAGGTTGGCCATAACGTTCTCGTCGCATGCGACGCACTGACCTGCGCTGACCTCGCTCAGCACGGATTCCCGGCGGCGGACCTCAACATCCTGCAGTCCACGGCGCCCGACCTGTACGGAACCCAGGTGGTCGTCGTCACCGCCAGCGTCCGCAGCCAGTTCGGCGCTCAGCTCGCCAGCGTCTTCGCGCCCGAGGTCCTGGCAAGCTTTGGCACCGGCGCGAACCGGATTGACATCCGCGCGATAGCCCCGGACGGTCCCGCGACATTCCGGGCAGCGCTGAACGCGGACGTGCTGGCCAGGAAGATCGCCGGCGCACAGTTGCTGACCAGATCAACCATCACGGCCTCTGCATCCGCGCGGAACGCGCTGGTGGCAGGTGACGTCGACGCGCGGCTGCTGACGGTCCTGGCGTTCCTCGCCAGCCAGCAGCCCATCGCCATCGTGAGCTTCGGCGGCGCTGCTCGGGGGGCCAGCCAGGGAGTGCCGCTGCACATCGCTGATCTCGCCGCCGCGGATCCGGCGGCCGGTAAGGACGGCGCTGCTTACGGGCGGTCACTGCTGACCTTGCTGCACTCGGAGGTGGGTTTGTATGTCCCCACGAGCGTCGCGGCGGTCAGGCTCGGCACCGGGCAGCACGCCGTGCAGATCACCTTTGCCGCGCCGAGCCCGCTCGGCTTACTCGGCTGAGACGGCCACAGAGCACGCCCCGCGGCCTGGCCGATCAGCCAGGACGACCGCGCCGGCCGCACGGGCCGGCCTACTCGATGCGGGTCGCCACCGGCGTCGCCAGCTCGACCGTGCGGCCGACCGTGCAGAGCCGCTCGTTCGACTGCCGGACCGCCTCCGGCAGGATCGCCCGCGCCTGGTCGCCGCCCGAGCCCGCCGGGAACGTGAGCCGGTAGGTCACCTCGATGTTGGTCAGGTGGTTGCCGCCCTCATCGCGAACCTTGTCGGCGCCGACGACGATCTCGAACGACTCGGGCTCGGCCCGGCGCGAGGTCAGGATGTCGATGTCGATCGCGGTGCAGCCGCCGATCGCGACGAGCAGCAGTTCGGTGGGCGTGAACTCCTCGTCGCTCCCGGTGCCAAAAGCGATCCGCCCGCCGCGCGAGTTCACCGCGGCAAACCTGCCCGGCGCCGTGCGCTCCACGGACAGGCTGCGGTGCGTAACGTCTGTCGCCATGCCGACAGCCTCTCAGACCCGCCACCGCGGTAAGGTACCGGCCAGCAACGGTGCGGCACGTCCCGGAGGAAGCCATGGCGACCAGCTGGAGCGACCTGAGCCCGCGCACCCGCTGGGTCATCGCCACGGCCGCGGTCGCCGAGGCGGTCCTCAAGGCGGCGGTGCTCATCGACCTGCGCCACCGGCCCGCCAGCCAGGTCCGCGGCTCCAAGCGGCTGTGGGCCAGTTCCATGATCGTGAACTCCGCCGGGCTGATCCCGATCTCTTACTTCGTCTTGGGGCGGCGACGAGCCGGCGATGCGCTGCTCGCGCCGTCGGTAACCCGGCGGCTCATCGAGGCTTTCTCCCGGCGACCGCCGGAGGCGGCGCCGTCGCCGTCGCAGCTGGCGTCGGTCACCGCGCGGGAGATGGACGTGCTGCTGCTGCTGGCCCGCGGCCGCAGCAACGCCGAGATCGCGACCGCCCTGTACCTGAGCGAGGCGACGGTTAAGACACACGTCGCCAGCCTGTTCGCCAAGCTGGGACTGCGCGACCGGGTGCAGGCCGTAATCCTCGCCTACGAGGCCGGGCTGATCGTGCCCGGCGAGACCGCTACCTGACGGCCAGCTTCTGGTCGATGCGCTGCCAGGTCTTGCCAGCGTCGTCGGTGACGTAGACGCGGCTGCCGGCGACGCCGGCACCGGCACCGGCACCGGCACCGGCGACGATTAGCCAGGCGTGGCTGGCGTCGGGAGCCACGATTTCGGGCGGGTAGCTGGTGACCAGCTGACCGGGAGCGCGGAAAGCCTGCCAGCTTCGGCCGCCGTCGCCCGTGCGATAGAGCGTCTCTCCGCGGACTGCGCTGGAGCTGGCAAACCAGCCGTGCCGGCTATCCAGGAAGAATACGTTGTCAGGGAGTTCGTTCGCGGGAACGCGCGGCCCGATGTCCCGCACGCCGTTGCCAGCCGCCGTCGTGGCGAGCAACTGCACGGCGGGCCCGCCTTCTGGACCGGACCCGACGGCCCCCAGGACCTGGTTCGGGCCGCCCACGGCGGCGAAGTACACGATCTTTTCTGACTGCCGGGCTATCGGAACCTTGGCAAGCAAGGCCGGTCCAGCTGGCACAGTAGGCGACGCCACCGATGTGCCAGCCCGAGGTAACACGGCGCCGCAACCGGCCAGTAGCGTGACCAAGCCGACGACTGCCAGGGTCGCTGCGTTTCCTGCGCGCACAACCGCCTCCGTCTCTAGGACGCTGGCGCGGCGCGATCGTTGTAGCTGGCCCTATCGGATCGCGAGGGACTGCACGAAGTCGGCGATCTGCCGCAGCGTGGCGCACTCCCGCACCTGAGCGCAGACCGGCTCGTACCGCGCTATCACCGAGTCGCCGGTGTTCCAGTAGCGGCGCGGCTCGGGGTTGAGCCAGTACAGCTTGCCGACCCGCTCGCTCACCTCGGCCAGCGCCGCGGGCGCCGGGTCGAGGTAGTTGGAGCGCGCGTCGCCGACGACCAGCACGACCGTCCGCCGGGTGAACCGCCGCGCGTGCTCGCTGGCGAACTCGCGCAGCACGTGCCCGTAGTCGGAGCTGCCGGCCCACCGGACGGCGCCACGCGCCGCCTCTGCCTGGGTGAGCTGGCGGCCCGCCGAGCGGGCCTCGCTTACTAGCTCGGTGATGTCCGCGAGGCCGTCGACGAAGGAGAACGCGCGCAGCCGGGACAGCCGGCTGTCCAGCGCGATCAGCAGGTTGAGGGTGAACCGGGAGAACGTGGCGACTGACCCGGACACGTCGCAGAGCACCACGATCTCCGGCTTGGGCGGCGGCGCGGGCTCGGTCCCGATCCGGAACGGCACGCCGCCGGTGCCCATGGCCAGGTGCAGCGTCCGGCGCACCGACAGCCGCCGCTTCCGGAACTCCTGCTGCGCGAGTATCTTGCTCAGCTGGTGCGCGAGCGGGCCGATCGCCGCGACCACGGCCTCCAGCTCGGCGGGCGACGCCGTGGCGATCTGCACGTTCTGCGCGAGCCGGACCCGCATGGTCGCGCTGACCGCACGGGCGCCGCGGTCGGCGACCAGCGCGCGGCGGATGGCGGCCTGCAGCTCGGCCCGGAACCGGTCGATGGCCCGGTCCGCCTCAGCGCGGGCGAGTCGCTCACTGATCGCCGCGGCGGCCGATCCCCGCTCGCCGCCCGACCCGCCGCCTCCGGCCC
>JBOHCP010000188.1:0-8636 GCA_050698875.1 Streptosporangiaceae bacterium
GGTTCGTCAGGTTGGAGACCGGCAGCAGCAGCGAGCCGGAGTTCGCCAGGTGGGCGGTGGCGTACACATGCGGGCGCGCGCGCAGGCCGACGCGGGCGGCGGTGGCGAACACCACCGGGGTCAGCAGCACCACCGTCGCGTCCAGGCTCAGCACCGCGGTAATCACCGACGCGACCACAAACACCCGCGCCAGCAGCCGCCGCGGCCGCCCAGCGGCGCCACGGGCCAGCCATGCTCCGCAGGCGCGGAACAGGCCCTCATCGTCGCACAGCCGGGCCAGCACCAGCACCGCCGCCAGGAACCCGATCACCGGCCCGAGCCGCCGCGCCTCCGCCAACGCATGCTCCGGCGAGATCGCCCCTACCGCGATCACCACGCCCGCGGCCGGCACCGCGATCACCGCCTCCGGCCAGCCAAACGGCCGCGCCACCGCGCACGCCAGCACGACCACCAGCAGCGCCACCGAGACAGCTTCGGCTGCGGCAGTGCTCAGGACCAGACCTCCCCGGCAAGCGATAGCAGGGCTGGCGACCGGCGAGGCCTGGCTCATCATCACCCGCGGCCTGCAGGGAGTCGGTGCCGCCGTCGCCTCCCCGACGGCGCTGTCACTCATCGCGATCACCTTCCCCGAAGGCCCGGCGCGGAACCGGGCCATGGGCGTCTACGCCGCGATGTCCGGCGCCGGCGGCGCGGTCGGCCTGCTGCTGGGCGGCATCTTCACCACCTACATCTCGTGGCGGTCGATCTTCTTCGTGAACGTGCCGATCGGCGCCCTGGTCCTGTTCCTGGCACCCCGGGCGCTGCCCGAATCTGACACCAGGTCCGGGCGGCTCGACATACCGGGCGCGGTCACGGTCACCGCCGGCATGGTCTTGCTGGTCTACGGGCTCAGCCATGCCTCCGATCACCCCTGGGGCAGCGCCGGCACGGTCATCCCGCTCATCGCCGCCGCCGTGCTGCTGATCGCCTTCGGCGTCATCGAGACCCGCACCGCGATGCCGCTGATGCCGTTCCGGATCTTCGCCAGCCGCAACCGCAGCGGCGCCTACGCCATGACGCTGCTCGCGCTGGTCATCTCCGCCGCCGTCATCCGGGCCCGCCGCCCCGGTCTCCAAGCCGACGCCGCGCCAGGACAGCCGCAGGGCACCGGCAGCGACCACGCCCGCTAGCCAGGCTGCTAACCGCTCCGCGTCAGGCCTCAGCGACTCCCCTTTCGCGCAACGAGCAGCGTGTCCGCGTCACCGCCGTTCTGACCAGCCTGCTCCTCGGTGCCCAAGACCGCGCCGGAGCTTCGCCGGGATGTCGACCGCGCCCGTTGCCACCGCCGCGTCCGCCAGCCCGGTGCTGTCCACGCTGGTCACCGCGGTCACCAAAGCTGGCCTGGTCAACACGCTGAACTCGGCGAGCAACGTCACCGTGTTCCCGCCGGGCAATGCCGCCTTCGCCGCGATCCCGGCCACCACCCTGGACAAGGTCCTGGCGGACAAGGCCGAACTCGCCAAGATCCTGACCTACCACCTCGCCGCCGGACGGCGCACCCCGCCCAGCTCGCGGCCGGCACCCCGATCACCACGCTGGAAGGCGGCACGGCGAGGCGGCGGGTGATCGACGAGACCTTCGCCGGGCTGCGATACGTGCGCGACCAGATGGGATACAAGGCCGATCCCGGCGACGTCATCCAGTCTCGGCCCAGGCCAACTTGCTAGGAGTGGTCACGAATACTCATAGCCGCCCGGCTCGGCGGTAACCGCACCATGGCGGCGCGCGGCTAGCCTTCCCGGCCGAAGGACTGGATCTCGGCGAGCTCGGTTTCGGACAGTGCCCGTGGCGTGTCGCCCTTGGCGACCTTCGCCTGCTGAACGTGCTGGCGGATGCCGTCGACCACCTCGGGGTTGGCGAGGGTGGTGACGTCGCCGACCTCGGCGAAGTTGGACACCGACGCGATGACCCGGCGCATGATCTTGCCGGACCGCGTCTTGGGCATGTCCGGCACGATCCACACGTTCTTCGGCCTGGCGATCTTGCCGATCTCGGTCTCGATCGCGGCGACGACCTTGCCCTCCATCCCGTCCGCGTCGATGCCCGGCTTCAGCGAGACGTACATCTCGACCATCCGGCCGCGGATGTCGTCGATGACCGGTACCGCGGCGGCCTCGGCCACCTCGGGCACGGTCAGCGCCGCCGACTCCAGTTCCTTGGTGCCGAGCCGGTGGCCGGCGACGTTGATGACGTCGTCGATGCGGCCCAGGATGCGGAAGTAGCCGTCCTCGGCCTGCAGCGCGCCGTCGCCGGCGAAGTACGGCCAGTCGTGCCAGTCCTTGCTGCCGGGATCGGTGTTGTACTTGCGGTAGTAGACGTCGAGGAACCGCTCGGGCTGGCCCCACACCGTCTGCATGATGCCCGGCCAGGGGTTGCGGATGCAGATGTTGCCGGCCTTGCCGCTGCCCCTGGGGATCTCGTTGCCGTCCTCGTCGTAGATGACGGGGAAGATGCCCAGCACGCCGGGTCCGCAGCTGCCGGGCTTCATCGGCTGCAGGCCGGGCAGCGTGGAGCCGAGGAACCCGCCGGTCTCGGTCTGCCACCAGGTGTCGACGATCGCGGCCTGGTCCTTGCCGACGGTGTGGTAGTACCAGCGCCACACCTCGGGCTCGATCGGCTCGCCGACCGTGGTCATGTGCTTGAAGTGGTAGTGGTACCTGGCGGGCTCGTCGGGACCGACCTTGCGCAGCATCCGGATCGAGGTCGGCGAGGTGTGGAAGATGCCGACGCCAAGCTTCTCCGCGATCCGCCACGGCCTGCCCGCGTCGGGATAGTTCGGCACGCCCTCATACAAGACGGTGGTGGTGCCGAGCGCCAGCGGGCCGTAGACGATGTAGGAGTGCCCGGTGATCCAGCCGATGTCGGCGAAGCACCAGTACACGTCGTCGGGGTGAATGTCCTGGTAGTACTTCGACGTGCCGGTCACATACGCCAGGTAGCCGCCGGTGGAGTGCTGCGCGCCCTTGGGCCGGCCCGTCGTGCCGCTGGTGTACATGAGGAACAGCGGCGCCGTGGAGTCCATGGACACCGGCGCGACCTGCTGGCCCGCGTACCCGCCCATGACGTCATCGACAAAGAAGTCCCGGCCCTCCTTCATGGGCGTCTGTGACTGGTACTCGCCCTCCCGGCGGCGCCACACCAGAACCTTGCCGACCTGCTGGCCCTGACGAGCCGCCTCGGCGACCGCCTCGTCGGCCTTGACCTTGTGATCGATCATCGACCCGGCCCGGTAGTAGCCGTCCATGGTGATCAGCACCTCGCTGCCGGAGTCGGCGATCCTGGTGCCGCACGCGTTGCCGGAGAACCCGCCGAACACCTGGGAGTGGACGACGCCCAGCCGGGCGCACGCCAGCATCGTGACCACGGCCTCGGGCACCATCGGCATGTGCAGGGTCACCCGGTCACCGGCCTTCAGCCCGGCGAAGCCGCCCAGCAGCGCGGCGAACTCGTTCACCCGGCGCAGCAGGTCGCCGTAGCTGATGTGCAGGGTCGCGTCTTCCTCAAGCTCGGGCACCCAGATGACGGCGGTCTTGTCCGGGCTGGCCGCCGCATGCCGGTCCACGCAGTTATAGGAGGCGTTGAGCTTCCCGCCGGTAAACCACTTCCAGAACGGCGCGTTGCTGGTGTCAAGGACGGTGTCCCAGCGCTTGTCCCAGCTCAGCAGGTCGGCATACTCGGTGAAGCAGTCCGGGAACTTGTCCTCGGTGAACCGGCCGAAAATCGCCGGGTCGTGCGCGTTTGCCTGCTGCACAAACGATGCCGGCGGCGGAAAGTACTCTTCCTCCCGCCAGTGGACAGCGATCTGGGACTCAGAGACATCCGGTGTCTCGTCAGTGTCTGACATTCCTGCCCTCCAGGCCGTAGGTCATCCGCGCGCAGCACTACGCGCGGCCCGACAGGGTTGGTATTGCTCGCATGCCCATGCTGGCACAGTCGGCAGAGACGCTGCGACGAAGCCTGACCGCGCCCGATCCGGGCGGGCCAGCTAGCCCGCCGTGAACCAGCAGCCTGCCGCAGACATCTATGTCATGGGCGCCCTCACACGTATGCGCGTGCCCCGATCGTAACTCCGGGGGACAACAGCGAACAGGCCCGCCGCGATCGCCGCCGCCGGCGTACCTAACGGATACCAGTCCGGCCGGCCAGGTTGACATCGCCGCGATCAACGGTATGTTGCTGCGCAGTCCAGCACCGGGCCAGCAAGCCGGGCGGCGGGCCGCGACCGTGACGCGGCCACATCGTCGGCGGATGCACTGTCGAGTGCGAGGCTGCGCCGATGAGGCGCTGCGTCGGACTGCGACACGGCGGCGTCGGCGTGTGCCCGCGCCCTCGCTGGGTGGGGGGTTGGATCCGGGAGGGGCCTGGGGACCCAGTAGACAACGGAAGCGGCCTGGCGGTCGCTTCCGGTCCGAAGGATTCCCAGGCCCTCTTCCCCTGCCCGCCGGCGTGCGCGACACCGTTGCGGCAAACGACACCGTGCGGCGAACGACACCGGCCCGCTACGGGCACAAGGCGTGGGACAGCCCCGAAATTCGGCGCGAATGATGGCTACCAGAGGGTCGCGGCGGGGCCGGGGGAGAGTTGCTGGCTGGCTACGCGCTCTTGCGCTGGCGGGAAGGCCGGCGCTCCGGGGCTGGCGGCTGCTCGCCGCGCTGCCCGCGGATGACGGCCAGCCGCTCGGCAAGGACTTCCTCCAGGTCGGCCACGCTGCGCCGCTCCATGAGCATGTCCCAGTGACTGCGCGGCGGCTTGACCTTCTTAGGCGCGGGCAGGTCGCCGCTGGCGGTGACGGCGAGCGCGCCGCATATCCGGCATTCCCAGTTGATCGGCAGCTCGGCTTCGGCCGAGAACGGCACGGTGAACCGGTGACCCTTCGGGCAGTCGAAGGCCACCTCCTGACGAGGCGCCAGGTCGGTGTTGCGGTCATTCTCGTAGCTGGTAGCTCCGAGCCGGGTGCCACGAAGTGCTCGCTCAGCCATGTATGACTGCCTCCCCAGGCGCTGCGCCGTCTTCCTAACCAACGGTCAGGTCTCCGACAAGATTCCCGGCCAGCGCGTTGTCCAACCGCGCACATCCCGTCTGATCTAAGGAATATCCGGCCTAGCCGCTGATTCTCGGCCGCCACTGGCCGCGGGCGATCAGGATGTCGCGCAGCAACTCGGTCTGGTCGGTCATGATCCCGTCCACGCCGAGGCTCAGCAGGCTTGCCATGACGGCCGGATCGTTAACCGTCCACGCGTGCACCTGCAGGCCCGCTGCATGCGCTCGGTCGAGGAACCAGCTGGTCGCCATGCCAGCCGGGATCTGCGCGCACTGCACCCGCCGGGCGGCAAACCGCATCGCCAGGGTGCGGGCGGGCAGCCCGGCCATGATGGCGGCGATGCCGGCCGGTGTGGTGGCCGAGCAGACCGGCCGGTCAAGCAGCCGCCGGGTGGCCGCCAGCCGGTGACCGGAGAACGAGGTCAGGCAGACCCGGTCCCAGCAGTTCGTCCGGCGCAGCAGGGTAACCAGCGGGACGATGGCCTGCGCATGCTTGACGTCGAGGTTGAACCGGACGTCAGGCCAGGCCATGAGCAGGTCGGCGAGCAGCGGGATCGGCTCGGTCCCGGCGATCCGCGCCGCTGCCACCTCCGCCGTGGTGAGCCGGGAGATCCGGCCTGCCCGGTCGGTCACGCGGTCGAGGGTCTTGTCGTGGAAGGCCACCACCGTGCCGTCGGCGGTGGCGTGCACATCGGTCTCCAGGTAGGCGTAGCCCAGGGTGACCGCGTGCTCGAAGGCCTTCCAGGAATTCTCCGGGGAAAGGCCCGCGCCGCCGCGATGCGCGAACGCGAGCGGAAGCGGATGATCGAGGTAGCCAGCCGGCACGGGCCAGAATCTACGGGAGGGAACGGGGTCGGTGTCAGCCGGTCTCGCCCGTCCACTCGCGGCGCCTCACCTCCGCGAGGCCGATCGCCGCGGCCGCTGCGACGTTCAGCGAACCCACCTTGCCCGGCAGCGGGATGTAGGCGACCACGTCGGCGGCCGCCAGCAGGCCGGCCGAGCAGCCGTGTTCCTCGTTTCCCACGGCCAGGCACACGTCGCCGGTCAGCGGCGCCTCGTGCAGCGGCACCGCCTCGCTGGTCAGCTCGACCGCCACCACCCGGTAGCCGTCCGCCGCGGCCGCGGCGGCTGCCTCGGCGGCCGACGGCACGCGGGAGAAGGCCAGCAGCCGGTCGGTGCCGAGGGCGGTCTTGCGCGCCGACGGGTGGCCGGGAGGCGCCGTGCTGCCGCACAGCCAGATGTGCTCGACGCCGAACGCGGCTGCGGTGCGGAAGATCGCGCCGACGTTGAACGGCTGACCCACACCGTCAAGCAGCAGGCCGATCCTGGCGTCCGTGCGCCGCCGCCAGTCGCGGTTGAGCCGCTTGACCTCGGTCATGCCGAGCTGGGCCGGCCCGGCGGGGCGACCGCCGGGAACGCCCCGCGGCTGATGCGCGGTCACCGCCGCACCTCCAGGATCCGGTAGCCGGCCCTGGCGGCGAACCGGGCAGCGGTCCAGCCGGCCTGCTCGAGCCAGCGCTGCAGGGAGTCTGAGCCCAGGTGGCGCTGCACGACAAGGTAGGCGGCGGCACCGGGCGCAAGTCGTCCGAGCCAGCCAGCGAGCATGGCATGCAGCGCGGGCTTGCCGATCCGGATCGGCGGATTCGACCAGATGAGGTCGTACCGCTCGGGCAGCGGGGCGCATGCGGTGTGAGGCCCGGACTCGGCCACCGCGACGCAGCGCACGTTGGCCAGCCGCGCGTGACCGGCGTTCCGCTCGCATAGCTCGATGGCGCGCCGGTTGATGTCGACAGCCCACACCCGGGCGGCCGGGGCCCGGCCGGCGAGCACCAGACCCAGCGGCCCGTAGCCGCACCCGAGGTCGAGCAGGTCGCCGGCGGCTGGCGGGGGCGGCGCCGTGTCCAGCAGGAACCTGGTGCCCGGGTCGAGCCGTCCCGGCGAGAACACGCCCGAATCGGTGGCCAGCGCCAGGTGCACGTCGGGGAGCACGACGTGCACGGTGCCGGGCCGGTGCGCCGCGACCGGCTGCTCAGCGAAGTACTGGCTGCTCACTGGGGCCGACGTCGGCCTGCTCGAGCGCGGGTGCGATGTAGGTACGGCTGACCCAGCGCTCGACGATGAAGGTCAGCACCGGGATGGTGCCGGCCGCCAGCACGATGATGGTGCCGGGGCTGGCGACCTTCATGCGCACGGCTCTGGTCATCGTGAAGGCGATCACGATGTAGATGATGTAGAGGATGCCGTGCAGCGTGCCCACGATGTCGGCCGGCTTGGCGTTGTGCCCCCAGACCTGCAGCGGAACGCAGACGAAGACCAGGAGGCACAGCATGGTGCCGGTGACGTAGGCCATGGTGCGGTACCCGCGCACCGCCAGCCGGACCACGTCAGGACGCACGGTTGACCTCCTCTGTCAGCGTCGTCACCTGGCGGCCGGCCGTGAGTTCAGCCTGGCCAGGTAGGCATTGTAGGCGGCCAGTTCGGGCTCGTCGCAGGCATCCTCGTCGGCCACGACCGCGGTGTGCGCGCCGGCCGGCAGCTGCGGCCCGGAGCTGCGGCCCGGCGCGAGCGGGCCCCGCAGCTCCGCGCCTTGCTGGCGCCACTCGTCGACGATCGTCTTGGCCCAGAAGACCACGCCGAAGATGGTGAAGATCGGCCACTCAAACGTGTAGGCCCAGCTCAGCGCGTTGCCGCCCACGGCTCGGCGGAACTGCCAGTCACCGAGCCACAGCATGCCCCAGGCGGCCCCGACCGCGAACGCGTGCCAGGCCAGCCACCTAGGGCTGACCAGGAAAAACCACCGCGGACGCGGCCTGCCGCTGGTCATGGCACGAGCCTAGCCCTACTACGCCCTGTAGGGCCCAGCCGGCGGTGCGCCTACCGGGTGATATGCCGGTATTTCCACGTGATCGATGCGCGGCAAGGCGAGCGCTGCCGCGGTGAGCGCTCCGGCGGCACCGGTCGCGACGCCCCGGCCGGTAGGGGCCGGGTGCACCCAGTACCCGATCTCCAGCCCGCCAGGTCGATCCTGGCCATCAGGCCGCCGCTGCCGGCCGGCTCGCCGTCGGCGAGGATCAGGTACTGGAATGCCGTGCCCGCCTGCCGGGCAAGCTGGATTCGCGCGGCGGCCGGCGCAGCGTAATTTCCGCGAGGCTGCGAGTTACCCAGCGTGACGTCAGGCCGGCCGGTAATAATCGGTCGCATGTCGTTTGCAGACTGGCTCGCCGGCCGCAGGTCACACGCCGTCCGCCTCCCGGAGCGGATCGAGGACCTGCGTGGCCCGTCACGCGGCGTCATCGTGCTGCCGCGGCACCTGGCGCACCCAGGCATGCGGGAGTGCGACGTCACCGACGATGCCACCAGGCGCAGCATGTACGGCATCGTGCTCACCCAGGGACAGCGCAACGACGTCGCGCGGTTCCTCAACCCGCACCTGCTCAGGCAGGACTGGCCGCTCATCGCCGGCGCGCTCGACCCGAAGCTCCGCTGGACGTGCGAGCGGCGGTTTGCGCTCGGCGGGCAGGCGCGCAGCCGGGCCTAGTCCTGGCCTAGTCCTGGCC
>JBOHCP010000189.1:0-8621 GCA_050698875.1 Streptosporangiaceae bacterium
GGCGTCGAGTTACCCCAGGCGACCAGCGGGTCGAGCGCGCGCTCGAGGATCCGGATCCGGCCCATCAGCAAGCCGAGCCCTATCCCGACAACTGCTGCGGCGGCCACCCCGATGACCATCTCTTCCAAGCTCGTCACGAAGGCCCGGGGGAGCGGGCCGTGGAAGATCAGGTCGAACAGGGCGGGGAACACCGCAGACGGCGTCGATATGAAGATCGGCTGCAGGAACAGGCCGGTCAGCTGCCAGATACCGATGGCCGCGAGCACAGCGACGACGCTCAGGAGCAACTGGCGACGGCTGCGCAGCCACTGCTTCTGGTCGACCGCGGGCGAGCCCGCTGACATCTGTGCTCCCATCGTCATCCGGCCAGCCGAGCGGCGCGGCTGCCGCCGCTGCAGGGCCGCCCGAGGGGCGGTGCCTGCATCAGCGTCATCCGCGCCGCTCGGCACGCGCTGAGCTAGCCGCATGTCACAGCGTGCTCTTGTGTTCCTGGTAGAGCGTCCACGCCTCGTCCCAGACCTTGGTGTTGACCTCCTGAGCTGCCGGGCGGTTGCCTGCGCCTTGCAGTGCGCTCTGCTGCTTAGATACCAGCAGGTTGTAGGCCGCGGCGGCCGTGGTGTACGCGGACTCGGCAACGGGCCAGCCGTTGAGCACCTTCAGCTGATGCCACGCCTGCTCGTAGAGCGACGTCGGATCAGCGTTACTGGTGTATACGGCCGCGTTGTGCACCCAGGCGCTCTCGTCGCCGTTGAATTGGGTGGCGGAGGCCAGCCAAGCTAGGTCGACGGCGACGGCTTCTGCGAAGTGGGCCTTGAGCCATGAGGGCTGGGCGCTCATGAAGCTGTCGGCGTAGTTGGGGATCAGGCTCGTGGCGCTGCCCAGCGAACGGAACTTTCCGGCCGCCGACGGCAAGCCGCTGGCGGCGGTGAATGCGGCGTCCACCTGGCCGGCGATGAGCGCGTTCAGCGAGGACGAGCTCGCGCCCGTGGCGAGCACGCTTACCTCTGACCTGGACAGCCCCGCCTTCTTCAAGATGACCGTCAGCATCACACCGTCGGGCGATGCCGTGCAGCAGTACGCGATCGTCTTGCCCTTCAAGTCGGCCAGGCTCTTAATGCTCGGCTTGGCGAGCAACTCGTCGTCCAGGTGTACCTGGTTTGGCCCGAAAATCACAAGTCCGGAGTCGACCTCCGTCGGCAGGGGGCCGACAGCGACCTGGAGGCTGCCACTGTCGACCGCCAGTTCCGGAGCGTTCTGCGAGGCATTGGTCTGGCTGGCGCTGGCCCCCCACTTCTGCAGGAACATCACCAGATCGTGCACATTAGTGTCCCCGATGTGAGCGCTGCCAGCGGCGTTACCCAGTGCAATGGTCATGCCCTTCAGGTCGGGCGTGCCGTTGGCGTTGAACTTGATCGTCGTGGATGAAGAGCCCCCTGGGGTGCTGGCGGGGGTACTGGTTCCGCAGGCCGCGAGTCCGAGGCCGGCGCACATAGCAAGTGCGACGAATGCAGCAGTCGATCTCATTACTTACCTCCGGTCGGAGAACAGAGGCGCGAGGGGTTTATGGGTCCTCGTACCGCAGAAAGCGGTTCTGTGCGAACGTAGTCTGTGGCGCGCAGCAGTGTCAAGACTCGATTGGCGGGCGAACGACCAGCCAGAAACACAACTCCGGCGGCCACGAACGAGCTGGGTGGGAAATCGCCAGCATCGGTTCTGACGTGCGCGAGCACACGGCTATCCTCTGGAATCGGACTCTGCCTAGCGGATAACTAGCTAATGCAGCAGGGACGCCCACCGTTCCAGCGCGATCCTGCGCTGAACGAGGGGCGGTACGTTCACGGGAGGGAAGCGGTCGCGCCACTCGTACGGCCGGGTGGCGTCGATGAGCGCCCTCGAATTGGTGAAGTCCCCCGCTGCTCGCTGCTCCGGCGTTAGGCGAGGATCGAGCGGGGTGCTCCAGGCCCGTCGGATGAAGTCGATTGAGTCGGCGGGATCGGAGCGCGTGCACACCGCCCAGATGACCTCCTCCAGATTGGAAGGGTCGATGTCCTCGTCCACCACCACGACGTACTTGCCGGCATAAGCCCCGGTGTGGCATTGCGATGCCACGTGCAGTACCTGGCGGGCATGGCCAGGATAGCGCTGGCGTACCGAGACGACGGTGAACATCCGGCTGCCGCCTGCCTCGTGCTGCCAGACTGCTACCACATCGGGCACGCCCGCTTTGGCAAGTTCCTCGAACAGGAGAGCCGACCGCAGCGGTGCCCGGTATCGCGACAACTCATCCGGCGGGCGCCCTGGCGGGCAGCCAAGGATTACCGGGTCAGCGCGGTGGTATACGGCCTGCACGTTGAGCACGGGTTCCTCGCGTTCGCCCGATGCGTAGTAGCCCGTCCATTCGCCGAAGGGTCCTTCGGCGAGCTTCTCCTCAGCGGTGGCGTATCCCTCGACGACTATTTCAGCGTTCGCGGGTATCGGCAGTCCGGTGACCGGGCCGCGGATCACCTCGACTGGCTCGCCCAGCATCCCGCCAACCCAGTCGTACTCGGTCAGGCCAAACGGAATCTCATTGCTGGCCGCGAGGAACAGCAGCGGATGCGCCCCGAACACCATCGCGACCGGACAAGGTTCGCCGCGGTCGAAGTACTTCTGCCGGTGGAGACGGCCGTGCTTACCCGGCGAGATGTAATACCCAAGGCGGGTCTGATCGTGAACCATCACCCGGTACGTGCCGACGTTGACCCAGCCGTCATCCGGGTCACGCGTGACGTCGAACGAACCAGTGCCCAGGTAGCGGCCGCCGTCACCGGGGTGCCACTTGGGTGCCGGAAAGATAGTCATGTCGACGTCGCCGCCGCGAAAGACATTCTCCATGACCGGGCCGTCGCTGACGACGACCGACGGTACCGGGTTGAGGCCGAGGATGCGCTCTCGCCAGACTTCTGACAGCTGCAGCTTGGTCAGCCCGAGCGGAGCGTTGAGTGCGAGTGCCATCCGGTCGACGGTGCCGAGGCCATTAACAAGGACTCGGAAGCCAGCCCGGTAACCCGGGATCTCGTCGAAGATAACCGCCGGTGCTCCCTCGGTGTGCTGCAGCAGATCGGCGGCGTCCCCGATGTCCTGCTCGGCGGACGCTCCAGTCACCTTCCGCAGCTGGCCAGTCTGCTCGACGCGTTCTAGCCAGGCCCGAAGGTCATAGGTCGCCGACGTCTTCCGCTTTGTGCTGGTCAATGGCGTCATCGTTCCTCTCCTGGTGTCGCTGGCCGGTCAGTGCTTAGAGCAGCCACGACCAGCGGTCTCTGGTAATGAGCTTCTCGTCGGGGTCTGGGCCGATTGGTTCGGGGAAACGGTCGCGCCACTCCCACGGCCGGGTGGCGTCGATGATGACCCTGGAATTGAATCCCTTGCGGCCAGGCTCGATGGCGGGGTCAAGCGGACCGCTCCACGCCCGCCTGATCAGTTCGAAGTCGCGTTCGGGGTCGGCGCGTGTGCAGATCGCCCAGATGACCTCGTTGAGGTCGGAGACGTCTATGTCGTCATCGACGACGACGACGATGCGGCCGAGGTAGGCACCGGCGCGGACGGAGCTGGCCAGCTGACCGGCCTGGACCGCGTGGCCTGGATATCGCTGCCGGATGGCGACCACGTTGAACAGCCGGCAGCCACCGACACCGTGGCACCACGCTGCGGTAACGTCGGGCACGCCGGCCAGCCGCAGTTCTCTGCGAAGATTCGCGCTACGCAGGTACTGGCGGAAGCGGTGGGCCTCGAATGGCGGTTTCTCTGGCGGCACGCCCAGGATAATGGGATCGCGCCGGTGGTAAATCGTGTGCGCTTCGAACACCGGCGTCTGCTGGGCGGCCGAGGCGTAATAGCCGGTCCATTCCCCGAAGGGGCCTTCGAGCCGAAGCTGGTCGGGCAGCAGGAAGCCCTCGATTGCGATCTCGGCGCGGGCGGGTATGGGCAGGCCAGTGACCCGGCCGGGGACGCACTCGATCGGCCTGCCGCGGAATCCGCCTGCCCACTCCAGCTCGTTGACACCCGGTGGCATCTCAAGGCAGCTGCCAATGAACAGCAGTGGGTCCATGCCGGCGACGATGACGACCGGAAGTGGCTCGCCCCGCTCGAAGGCCTTGTCTCTGTGGATGCGGCCGTGCTTGCCCGGCGAGATGTACAGGCCGGCGTGCCGGTCGTCGTGGACCATCACGCGGTAGGTTCCGACGTTGATCCAGCTCGAATCGGGATCTCTGGTGATGACGCAGTCGCCGGTGCCTAGGTAGCGGCCGCCGTCTTGTGGGTGCCAGCGCGGTACCGGAAAGCATCGCAGGTCGACGGCGGTGCCGGAATCGACGACTTCGGTGACCGGCGCGCTGGCTGGGTCGTCGGCGACGAGCTGGACGGGCAGCGGCCTGACGGCGTCCATCCGCCGTTCCCACTCGTCCATGAGGTCCGACGCCGAAATGTCGACCGGCATGCCCAGAGTGATCGCCAGCCGGCGGCGCTCACCCTGCGCGTTGACGAGGATCCGCCAGCCTCGCTGGTAGCCGGGGAACGCGTCGAAAAGCACGGCTGGTGCGCCGTCGGTGTGCTGGAGCATCTCCGTGATCCGGCCGACGTTGTCATCGAGGTCGACGCCTTCGAGCACGCGGAGGTCACCGATGGCGTCGACCATTGCCAGCCAGTCCCTGAGATCGTCGTGCGGTGTACCAGCCCTGACCTGGTCAGGGTCGGCGGATCCCGCAGTCCACGTGCCGATCTTGATCGCGGGATCGAGGCCGAGGTGGTCGGGCACGAGCCTGGCGGGAGTAGTCATATCGGCTCCGGTACGGCAGATCCGGCTGGGCCAGGCAACTGGATCGGCGAGCTACCGCGCTGGCTGGCGACGGCGAGGTGGTACTTCCAGACCTTGCGGGCGTGCCGGGACCGGTCGAACGTCGCCAGGAACCGCTCGCACTCTTCGGCGGTCAGCGACACCGGGCTACCCAGTTGCACCGCGCGGGCCAGCGCGTCGGCGTTCTCGACGAAGTGCAGCACGTCTGCGAACAGGGTGCGGACGTCCTCGGCGACGACGACCTCGCCGTGCCCGCGAAGCAAGGCCGCGCTGGCCGGGCCGAGGGTGGCCGCCAAGGCGCGGCCCTGCTCTGGCGAGGAGATGTGGGACGGGTCGGGGTGGACCGGTACGCCGCCGGCCCATCGGCTGGCGTGATTCTTCACCGGGACCACCGGCCGGCCGGTCACCATGGCGAACATCGTCGTCGGGTCGTGGTGAAAGTGAGCGACCGCGGCCACGTCCGGCCTGGCCAGGTAGATTCCGGTGTGGATAGCGAGTTCCGAGGGGGGCGTGCCGTCGCCTTCGAGCACCCTCCCGTCGAAGTCGACGAGCAGCACGCGGTCGGGCTGCACTGCGACGCGTGGATCATCCACCGGCTGGATGAGCAACTGGTGGATGTCATCGGGGCTGCGAGCGCTGAGATGGCCGCTGTAGTTGAGTATCCCGGCGTCGACCAGCATCCGGGTAGCCGCGGCAAGCTCAGTGCGGAGCTGGTACACGATGGCGACCTCCTGGGGATAGGTCATACCTTGCACTGGGCGAGTACCTGCGGGGCGAACAGCTCGGCGGGCTCGAGCAGCCGCGAAGCGACTCCCTGCTCGTGCGCCCAGCGGGTGAAGGCCTCGAGTGTCACCTGGTTTGCCGCAACTCCATACGGCCAGGGGTCGGCACCCAGCAATTCGCGCATCTGCCCGACGAGCGCCGGAACCCACGGCAGCGGGATTCTGCTGGCGGTCATCTCGGACAGCCGCTGCAGGCTCCGGTCCTTGGCCTCCTCGAACGCCGTCAGCAGGTTCGCGGCCACCCAGGGCGCGGACTCCAGCACATCGGAACGGATCGCGATAACGTGCATGATCGGGAAGACCCCGGTGCGGGCGACGTACTCGCGCTCCAGCGGCTGGTAATCGGGGAACAGGCGGACGGTCTCGCCGCGGTCGAAGCTGTCCGGTGGATGCGCGGACAGGACCGCGTCGAGGTCGCCGGCCAGCAGCATCTCGTCGAGCGACCGGTCTGGAACGACGGTCAGCGAGACGCCCGCCGGCGGGCGCACCGCTACCTTTTCCTGGCGGCCTGGCGTATTGACACCCGCCTGGTACCAGGAGACGTCGGACAAGCCGATGCCCCACTCATGCTGGAGCAGTGCACGCGTATACACCGCTGCCGTCTGCGCCCACTCGGGCACGCCGAGGCGACCACCCGCGAGATCCTTGGGTTCCGCCGGGCCGCCGCGCCGAACGAAGATCGATGAGTGCCGGCAGACCCGGGAGGGGAACACCGGGATGGCACTCAGCGTCGTATCGCCGGCTGCGCGCAAGGCTACGTACTTGGCCAGCGACAACTCGGACACGTGCCACTCTCGGTAGCGGAGGAAGCGGAAGAAGATCTCCTCCACCGGCAGGGTCAGCACCGTGAGGTCGACGCCCTCGACGGTGACGGCGCCCGACTGCAGGTCACGGACGTGGTCGTAGCCGCTGAGCGCAGCGGTGAGCGGGAGCCTCACGTCAGCAGGCCAGCGCGGAGTAGCACTTCATCGAGCCTTTCTTCGAGCTCAGGAGTGGCCGGCGCCATCGGCAGCCGGTGTTCGTTGGCGGGCAGCACTCCGATCCGCCGCAGCATGTACTTGATGGCGATCGGGTTGGTGTCGAAGAACACAGCCTTGTTCAGTTCCCACAGTTCGGAGTTGATCGTGCGGGCTTCTGCCAGGTTTCCCGAATCCACGGCGCGCCAGAGCGCGGCCACTCGGCTCGGCACGAGGTTGCCCACGGCATTCATCAGCCCCCGAGCTCCCACCGCGAGCATCGGCAGGCTCAGCGCCTCCAGCCCGGCGAAGATCCGGAACTCCGGACCGAGCCGCTCAAGCAGGTCGGTCACCAGGTCCAGATCGGTCGACGCGTGCTTCATGCCGACCAGGTTCTCGGCCTGAGCGGCGATCGTCTCGACCGTGGCCGGATCCAGCGTCACCGCGGCACGGCCCGGTATGTGGTAGATGAGCAGCGGAACGCTGACGTGCCCGGCGACGCGCGCGAAGTATTCTGCTAGCCCGCGCTGCGGTGGACGGCTGTAGTACGGCGTGACGACGAGCAGGGCATCCGCGCCCGCGCGCTCTGCCGCGATCGACAGCTCGAGCGTCTGCTCGAGCGAATCCGTGCCCGTGCCGGCCACGACCTGGATCCGGCCGGCGGCCGCACCGCACGCACGCCGAACAAGCTCGACGCGCTCGGTGCTGCTGAGCATGCTGGGCTCACCGCTTGTCCCCGCGACCACGATGCCCGGCGAACCGGCTGCCGCCTGGCGGTCGACGAGCATCTCATAGCAGGAGTAGTCGACGTTGCCGCCGGAAAACGGGGTGACCAGCGGGGTGAAGGACCCGACGAGCACATCCGCGCCGAGGCTCCTCATTTCGGGTCCCGATCGATGGTCGCGAAGTCGATCCGGGCTCGGCCGGCTCTGTTGATGACGACGCCCGGTTTCTGGAGTCCAGCCGCCGCAAGCACGGCCGCTCCGAGCGCGACGTCTTCGATCCCGGATCCCATGCCCTTGAATAGGGTGATCTCGGCGGGGTCTCGCTCGCGCGGGCCGGAGGCGACCATCTCGCCGAGCGTCCGCACGGTGCGCCAGCGTGCCTCATCGGCGCCGAAGTGGTCACGGAACTCGCTCGAGCGGAGCCGGACATCAGCGTCGCTGTCGGTGACGACGGTGCCGCACCGACCGAGAATCGAAGGCTCAAACTCGCATCGCTCGAGATCGATCGCCCCGACGGCGTTCACGTGCATGCCCTCGGTCACCATCGAGTCCGTCAGCACCGGCGCCGTCGCTCGGGTGACTAGCGTCACGATGTCGGCCCCGTCGACCGCCTCTGCTGCCGAGCCGGCCGGGCTGCAGGTCACGCCGAGCTCGGACTCAACCAGACCGGCGAACGCGGCTCGGTGGTCCGGGTTCGGGCTGTGTGCCCGGATCTCCTTGACAGCGCGCACCTGCGCGACAGCGGCGACCTGTGCCAGCGCCTGCTTGCCGGTGCCGATAACGGCAAGTCGCGAGGCGTCGGTCCTTGCCAGCAGGTCGGTCGCGATTGCGGCGGTGGCCGCAGTGCGCAGCTGGCCGAGGGCGAAAGCCTCGATGACCGCCAGAAGGGCGCCGGTCTCCGCGTCGAACAGCAGCAGCGCAGGATCGGCTCCGCCCGGGGTGTGCGTCCAGGTCTTGGTGCCAACCAGATGCTCCTCAGGCAGCGCGGCGCCAAGAGCGTGCAGGGTAGACCGGCCAGCGAAGTGCAGCATGGTCTTGGGCAGCGCTGCCGCCCGGCCGGTGCCCTCGTGAGCGAAGCCAGTCCTCAGGGCGCGGATGGCGCCGGTGAGGTCGAGCGCAGCGACCACATCCTGCTCGGAGAGCCACTGCGTCGCAAAGGCCATCGCCTCCGTCCCTTCCACGGACCAGACAGCATCTTCAGAAAGTGTTTCTAAAACTAGGAGCGTCCGCGAGAAGATGTCAACCCGTCAGCCGCCGCGCGCCTCGGCCCGGCAGGCGGCATCCGTCATGGGAGGACGGCTTCGATCGCAGCGCGCATGCTCGTCAC
>JBOHCP010000190.1:0-8595 GCA_050698875.1 Streptosporangiaceae bacterium
GCCTACGGACGTGGCGCCGCCGATCAGCCAGCCCGGGCAGCTGCCCGGCCAGGCCCGCCGACCAGCCGGGAAACGCCGACCAGCCAGGAAACGGCCGAGCGGGCCCGCCGCGCCGCCGCCGCGCTCACCATCACCGACGCGCTGCGGCTGCTGTCGGGCCCGGGCGGGCTGGCATCCCGGCTGCGCGGCCAGACCTCCGTCGCGAACTGCTGCCTGCTCTGCGTCTTCCACCACCTCATCGCCATCCACCGATGGGGCTGGCAGCTCACGCTCAACCCCGACGGCACCACCACCGCCACCAGCCCCGACCGGCAGCGCACCCTCCACAGCCACGCACCACCCACCGCCGCCTGAGCGATCCCAGAGTGCGCCAGCGGCCGCGACGGTTCATGTTTGTCGTGTCGCGGTGCAGCAGGGCGCCTACCGAGTGCTCGAGTCCAGTCCGAGCGCTTCGGCCGCATCGGCGAGCGCCTTGAGGTGCCCATCGACCGAGCCAAGTCCAGCGCCCATCGTGTTGATGGAGAGATGCGACGCCCCGGCTGCCTGCCAGCGGCCGACATGGTCGACCAACCGCTCGGCGCCGCGCCAGCTCACCCGGCCCTCCATGGCGATGGCCGCGGGGTCTCGGCCCGCTTCCTCGGCCGCTGTCGCTATGACCTGCCGGGCCTCGTCGAGCCGGGAGTCCGGCGGCATCTGCGGGAACCAGCCGTCGGCGAGCCGACCGACTCGGACGTACGCACGGTGGGACTGACCGCCGAACCACACCGGGATCGGCCGCTGTACCGGCAACGGCGCAAGCCCGGCGCCGGTCACCGTTTCGTACGCGCCATCAAACGTCACGGTTCGCTCCGTCCACAGCAGCCTCATCAGCTCGACCTGCTCGGCCATCCGGCGGCCGCGGTCAGCGAAGTTCTTGCCGAGCGCGTCGTACTCGACCGCGTTCCAGCCGAGACCGACACCGAGCCGGAACCGCCCGCCCGTGAGCAGGTCTACCTCGGCAGCCTGCTTCGCCACCAGAGCCGTCTGCCGCTGCGGCAAGATGATGATGCCGGTTACCAGCTCCAGCGACGTGAACCCAGCCAGGTAGCCGAATAGAACGAACGGCTCGTGGAACGTCGTGTCCACGTCGTAGGGCCCGGACCAGCCCGCGTGCACCGCCGGGTCAGCCCCGAGCACGTGGTCATAGGCCAGCAGGTGGGTGAAGCCCAGCTCCTCGACCCGCTGGGTGTATGCACGGATCGCGCCTGGATCTGCGCCGATCTCGGTCTGCGGAAACACGACGCCTATATTCACGACTGACTGTCTACCCGACGCGTGCCGTGGCGAACAACCAGGAGTGCGGCGATGAACCTCGATCACTGGCTCGGCGCTGCCACGGACGCGGTCGCAGACTGGCAGGCCGCCTTCGGCCCGTACGACGCGCACCAGTCTGCTCAGGTCAGCGACGAGCGGTTCGGCGCGGCGCTCGCCGAGCTCACCAGCAGACTGGCCGACAACTATCCGTTCTTTCACCCGGCCTACGCCGGCCAGATGATGAGACCGCCGCATCACGCGGCCGTGATCGGCTACCTGGCCGCGATGCTGATCAACCCGAACAACCACGCACTAGAAGGCGGCCCCGCAACGGCGGCCATGGAGAAGGAGGTTGTCGGCCAGCTCGCCGCGATGTTCGGTTTCGAGACACATCTGGGCCACCTGACGACAAGCGGCACGATCGCCAACCTGGAGGCGCTGTACGTGGCGAGGGAGCTGCATCCCGGCCTCGGCATCGCCTACAGCTCCGAGGCGCACTACACACACGGGCGGATGTGCGGCGTGCTCGCCATGCCGGGCACGCCCGTCGGCGTCGATGACGCGGGCCGGATAGACCTCGGCGAGCTTGACGCGCTGCTCGCCGACGGCCGGGTCGGCACCGTGGTCGCAACGGCAGGGACGACTGCGCTCGGCGCCGTCGACCCGGTGCACGAGGTGCTCGCCATCGCCCGCCGTCACGGCGTCCGGGTTCACGTCGACGCCGCTTACGGTGGCTTCTTCGCACTGCTGGCCGGGCAGTGCGGCGTCAACCCGGAGCCCTGGCAAGCGATCGCCGGATGTGACTCGGTGGTGGTCGACCCGCACAAGCACGGCCTGCAGCCCTACGGCTGCGGCGCCGTGCTCTTCGCTGACCCAGACGTCGGCAGGTTCTACCTGCACGATTCGCCGTACACCTACTTCACCTCCGGTGACCTGCACCTCGGCGAGATCAGCCTGGAGTGCTCCCGAGCTGGCGCCGCAGCCGCGGCGTTGTGGCTGACATTCCGGGTGCTGCCGCCCACGCCGACCGGGCTCGGCCAGGTGCTCGCCGCGGGGCGCCGTGCCGCGCTCGGCTGGGCGGGCCGCCTGGCAGCGTCCGCAAGGCTGCAGCTGTACCAGCCACCAGAACTGGATATCGTCTGCTACTTTCCCGCGGAGCCCGCCATGTCGGCCATCGACACCGTCGCCGCGCGCATGCTCACGGACGGCATGGCCCAGGGATCCGCGTTCCTCAGCACTCTCCGGGTCAGCGCACCGGCATTCACCCGTCGTCATCCGGGCATCGCCGCCGACCAGGACGGCGCGCGGATCCTGCGCAGTGTGCTCATGAAGCCCGAGCACGAGGCCTTCGTGCCCGAGTTGCACGCCCGCGTCGAGCGGCTCGCGCGCTAGCGCAGCAGCAGCCGGCCGATCCGTCGCCCAGCAAGCGCAAGGCCCGCTGTCCCCGTGACCGCCAGGTACAGCACGTGCCAGAGCAAGCCCGGCCCGACGTACCCGAGCGTCAGGCCGCGGAGCAGAGCGATGCCCTGATAGAGCGGCGTGCAGTCGACGACGATCTGGATTGCCCGCGGATACACGCTGAGCGGGTAGAACGTCGCCGAGAACAGGAACATCGGCAGCGTAGTCAGCGTGACGTACTCGAAATCCTGCCAGCTACGAATGAACGTGGTGGCCGCCATGCCGGCCCCGGCGAACGCGAAGCCGATGAGCAACGCCACCGGAATCGCCAGTACCGCCCAGATCGAGTGGACGAGCCCCATCGCCAGCATGACCACCATGAACGCGCACGCGTACAGGCCGCCGCGGATCAGCGCCCAGCCGATCTCCCCCAGTGCAACCTCACCGGCTCGCATAGGGGTCGCCAGCACCGAGTCGTAGAGCTTGGCGTACTTGAGCCGGAAGAAGATGTTGAACGTGGAGTCGAAGATCGCCCCATTCATGGCCGAGGTCGCGAGCAGCGCAGGCGCTACGAAGCTGGTGAAGGGAACAGCGTGCCCAGCCACGTGCACCGTTCCCACCAGCGCGCCGATGCCCACGCCGATCGACAGCAAGTAGAACAGGGGCTCGAAGAACCCCGACGCCAGCACCAGCCAGGCGTGCCGGTACGCCCGCGCATGCCGCTCAATCAGGCGCGCGCTTCCTCGGCCGCCCAGCCGGCGGGCAACGAGCAAGGGCGCCGGCAGGATGCGCAGCGGGACGGCGCGGTCAGACATACAGCCGCCGCCGATACGTGACCTGGCCGGCCAGCAGGCCAAGCCCGGCGAGAGCCGCAAGGTAGCCGACGTGGCCGAGCGCGCCGAGCAAGTCCGGCGCCCCGCTGTTCAGCGCGCGGCACAAGGCGACGCCGTGCCAGAGCGGCGTGGCGTAGGCCACCGGGCGGATCCAGGCGGGCAGCTGCGTGACGGGAAAGAACGTGCCGGAGAACAGGAACAGCGGGATCATCCCGAAGCGGAAGATCACGTTGAACGCCTGGTCGTTCTTCTTGCGCGTCACCGCGAAAGCGTCGAGCGGGGCAGCAAAAGCCAGGCCGGTGAGGACTGCCACCGGCACCCCGGCCACCATCCACGGCGACCGGATGACGCCGAATGCGCCCATGATGGCCAGGAACACCACCATGTTCATGATCAGCCGCATCGTGGTGAACATGACATGCCCGCGGTAGATGTCACCGGGCCGCAGCGGCGTCGCGGCCGCGGCCTGATAGGTCTGCTGCCACTTCACCGCCGAGAACACGGGATACAGCGACTCCCCCACGGCCGTCTGCATGGCACTGGCAGCCATCAGGCCCGGCGCTAGGAAGGCCAGGTAGTGCACTCCGCCGAGGCGCGCCGTGCCGTGCTGGTCGACCAGCGTGCCGAGGCCGACGCCCATTGCCCCCAGGTACAGCACCGGGTTGAGCACGCTGGAGTAGATGGACCCGCGCCAGGTGCGCCGGTAGTTGACCAGCCACCAGCGGAAAGCCCGCATGGCCAGCTCCCACGGTCCGGCCAGCCGGGCCACGTCGGCAGCAGCGCTCATCCGTCCTCCAGCCGCCTGCCCGTCAGCCGGAGGAATACGTCCTCCAGCGTGCTGCGGCGCACCAGCGAGGCCAGCGGCTCCAGGCCGAGGCCGCGCACCCGGGCCAGCGCCGCGTCCCCGTCGGCCACGTAAAGGAGGATGCGGTCGGCCAGCACCTCCATCCGGTCTGCCTTGACGCCGGCCAGGATCTCTGCCGCACCCTCGTGCTCGCCCACCGGGTACCGCAGTTCCAGCACCTCACGGGTCGAGTAGGTGTCGATCAGCTCGCGCGGCGAGCCCTCCGCGGCGATCTTGCCGCGATCCATGACCACGAGCCGATCGCAGAGCTGCTCGGCCTCGTCCATGTAGTGCGTGGTCAGGATCAGCGTGACGCCCTGCTGCTTGAGCCGGAACAGCCGGTCCCACACCACGTGCCTGGCCTGCGGGTCGAGGCCGGTGGTGGGCTCGTCCAGCAGCAGGATGTCGGGCTCATTAATCAGGGACCTCGCGATGGTCAGGCGGCGCTTCATGCCCCCCGACAACGGCTCGACCTGGTCATCGCCGCGCTCCGACAGCTGGACGAAGTCCAGCAGGCGGGCCGTTCGGTCCGCGATGACGGCCCGGGACAGGCCGAAGTATCGGCCGTAGATCAGCAGGTTCTCCCGGACGGTCAGCTCCTCGTCCAGCGTGTCCTCCTGGGGGACGACCCCGAGCCGGGCCCGGATGGACGCGCCACGGGAAACGGGATCCATGCCGAGGATGGTCAGATGTCCCCCGCTCGGCGGCGAAACGCAGCCGATCATCCGCATCGTGGATGACTTGCCGGCCCCGTTCGGGCCGAGGAAACCGAACGCCTCGCCGCGCCTGAGCTCGAAGTCGATGCCGTCTACGGCAGTGAAGCTGCCGAACCGCTTGGTCAGGCTGGTCGCACGGACGAGGACGTCGGGATCGGGCACGTCCGCGACCTTACCTAACGTCTCTGTCAGTTCCGAGCTAATAAGTGGCCGGAGGAGGGTAAGTTGCCTTCATCCTCGGGCACGCCAGGACTGGCGAGACGGTACTCTCATGGGCAAGATCGGGCGGAATCGGGGCAGGAGGCAGATCTCACAGGTGAGCAGCATCGGCGAGCTCTACGCGCGGTTCCGCCTACTGATCCACGAGGGCGCCAAGTTCCTGGCCATCGGCGCCGTCGGGGCGATCATTACGTTCGGCGTCGCGAACGCGCTGCACCCGATCGGCAAGTACAAGGCCATCACCATAGCCACGATCCTGGCGACGGTGATCACCTACCTGGGCAACAGGTACTGGACGTTCCGGCACCGCCATGGCAAGGGCACGACCCGCGATTCGATCATGTTCTTCGTCTTCAACGGGGTCGGCCTGCTCATCTATTACGCCTGCATCGGCCTCATCGACGTGGCCGGCCTCGGCCACAACCTCCTGTGGTACAACGTCGCGCTGGTGGTTGGCACCGGCCTCGGCACGCTGTTCCGGTTCTGGTCCTACCGGAGGTGGATCTGGCTGGCGAGCCCGGCGGCGCCCGCAGCGGTCGAGGAGCTGACTCCGGACATGGTCGGCGCTCCCGCGGTGCACAATGGCTCGACTGGCGCCTCCGCGGCCAACGGTTCCTACTCGGCCAACGGTTCCTACTCGGCCAACGGCGCAGCCGCGGCCAACAGCGCGTCGGCAATTGGCGGCCCGCGCAGTCACGCCAAGCCGGGCCGCGCAACCTTCCGGCACGGCCCCGCAGACCAGCCGCCGGCCGCCGACGGCCGCGCTCCGGTCTCGCACCGCCGGTCCTCTTAGCGGTTGCCGATAAATAACTTTTACTTTTCGTGAACTGCGTGCGATGATTGTGATATGGCGGTTGCCGTGGAGATCGAGGAGTCGCTGGCGGCGAAGCTCCCGGTCCTGCTGCCGCACCTGGGCGAGCGGCAGCGGCGACTGTACCTGGGCTCGGAGGCACGCGCGCTGGGCCACGGGGGGATCGCGGTGGTGGCCCGGGCGGCGGGTGTAAGCCGGCCGACGGTAGCGGCCGGGGTGGCCGAGCTGGAGGCCGGCGGCGAGCCGCAGGAACGGGCCCGCCGGGCAGGGGCCGGCCGCAAGGCGCTGGCTGAGACCGATCCGGGTCTCCTGCCCGCGCTGCTGGCGCTGGTGGAGCCGGGATCGCGGGGGGACCCGGAGTCGCCGCTGCGATGGACGACGCTGTCGACCCGGAACCTGGCCGCCGAGCTGACCCGGCAGGGCCACCGGGCCGGGCCGGACACAGTCGCCAGGCTCCTGCATGACGAGAAGTTCAGCCTGCAGGGCAACGCCAAGACGATCGAAGGCGCCCGGCACCCAGACCGTGATGCTCAGTTCCGGTACATCAACGACCAGGCGGCGGCGCACCTGGCGGCCGGCCAGCCGGTGATCAGCGTCGATGCCAAGAAGAAGGAGAACGTCGGGGCGTTCAGGAAGGGCGGCCGGGAGTGGCGGCCCGCGGGCGAGCCGGAGCAGGTGAACGTCCATGACTTCATCGACAAGGAACTGGGCAAGGTCACCCCTTACGGCGTGTACGACATTGCCGGCAACTCCGGCTGGGTCAGCGTCGGTCTATTGACCGGACTACCAGCGGACACGCCGGTGTCTTGACGCGCGAGCCGCGCTGTGGTGGATAGACCTGGTGCATGAAGCCAGGAGCCGTAGCTGAGCGTGATGTCACTGTGATTCGGCTGCCGTGCTGGGGACGGGTGGCGCCGGCCGGTGGCGTGGTGCCCTGGCGGGTGGTGGACCCGGCCGGTGAACCGGTGGAACCGATCCTGCGGTTCCTGCGTGACTTCGCTGCCCGGGGCAACCGGGCTGGCTCGGTCCGCAGCTACTGTTACGCGCTTCTGCGGTGGTGGCGGTGGCTGAAGGTGATCGAGGTCGAGTGGGACCAGGTCACCTCGGCCGAGGTGCGGGACTTCGTGTTATGGCTCGGGCAGGCCGTCAAGCCCCGCGTGGCGGCCCGGACCGTCTCGGCAGCGACCGCGGGCACGATCAACCTGGTCACGGGCAAGCAGTGGCTGGATGATTCGTACCAGCCGCGCACGGTGCAGCACAGCAACGCCGTCATTCGCAGCTTCTACGAGTTCTGGATCGAGGCGGGCTCGGGTCCGCTGGTCAATCCGGTGGTCCTGGACCGGCGGGGCGGGCGGGCGCACGCGCATCACAATCCGCTGGAGCCGTTCGGGGCCGGGGCCCGGATCCGCTATAACCCGAAGGTTCCCAGGCGGCGGCCCCGCGAGATCCCCGACGAGCAGTGGAAGGCGCTGTTCGCGGCGCTGCGGTCTGACCGGGACCGGGCGATCCTCGCTCTGGCTGTCAGTAACGGTGCCCGCGCCTCGGAGATCCTGGGTATCCGGGGAGTCGATCTGGACTGGGGCGAGCAGCTGGTGCGGGTCTGCCGAAAGGGCAGCGGCGCGGAACAGTGGCTGCCGGCCAGCCCGGAGGCGTTCGTATGGATCCGCCTTTACCTGGCCGGGATCGGCCCGCTTGGGCCGGGCGAGCCGATCTGGCGGACCATGCGCAGGCGCGGTGGCGGAAAGAGCCGGGGGCCGCTGGACTACGAGGCCTTGCGCGCGGTGTTCCGGCGGGTCAACGTCCTGCTGGGAGCTAACTACTCGGCGCACGACCTGCGCCACACATGCTCGCTGCGGATGGCCCGCGATGAGCATCTGTCGCTGCGTGACGTGCAGGTCATCCTCGGCCACGCGCACCTGAGCACGACCGCCGATGTGTATCTCGCCGAGGACGAGCAGAACGTGGTCAGCCGTGTCTCGCAGTATCTGACCGCACGCGACCAGCGCCAGCCCCTGCCGCCAGTCGCTGCGGGATACGACCCGGCCGACCTGGCGGTCCTTCTGGGCGGGACAGGGCAGTGAGCCGCGGCTACCGCGGGTCCCGAGACGGTCGCCCGCGCGGAGCAAGGCACGGAAGCCGCTTCGCCGCAGCGCCCGCAGCGGGCGGGGCCGCGCGACTGCCTCAGCGCCGAGGCGATCATGGCGTCGCTGCCATCACTGCCGGACTGGTCATCGCGCCCGACCAGCCGCAACGCCCAGCGGCAGCGCGGGGCGCAGCGGATCCTTGACTGGCTGGCGGGGTTTCCCGGCGACGGCTGGCAGGCCCGCTGGCTGCTGTCGGGGGCAGATAACGGCACCTCCTGGATCGAGGAGGTGATGGCCGGCGACGGCCGTGACCCGGCGGTCAGGCGCGAGGTTGTCACCGACGGGTTCGCTGTGCTGCTGCTGCGGCAGGTGGTTCTGCCCGGCTATCAGCTACTAG
>JBOHCP010000191.1:0-8569 GCA_050698875.1 Streptosporangiaceae bacterium
GTCCCGGCCGCGGGCCAGCGCGGACGGCCGGCCGTTGCCGGCGCCCTATGGCCGGCCGACCGCCACAGAACTGCTCGAGGCCGTCCGCGAGTACCTGCTCGGCAGCGTGCTGCCGCAGACCTCAGGCCAGCTCTCGTTCCACGCCAGGGTCGCGGCTAACGCGCTCGCGATCGTGGCCCGCGAGCTGAACCAGGGTGCCGGTACGCAGGACGCCGGCATTGCCGATCAGGTGGCGGCCCGGCTCGCCGTCGCCAACCCGAAGTACTTCGACCCTGCGCAGCCGTAGCGGGGCCGCGGCCCGCGGGGGCCAGTCATGAACGGCTGGCTGCGGTCAGGTTTCGGCGCGGCCGCCCCGGTCGCGCCCGTCGCCTTCGCCGGGCGCCAGCAGCTCGTACGCGGGGTTGATCATGACCGGCCGGTCTTCCCTGATGCCGACCTGACCGCGCAGCCGCACCCTGGTGCCTGGGCGCAGCCCGGCGATGTGGGAGCGGCCGTAGAACAGGGCTGTGAGCTGGCCGGTCGAGTCCTCGATGTCGCACGCCAGCACCGTGTTGTGCTCCACCGGCCTGATCTCCACCGTGTGCACGCGGCCCTCGGTAACGGCGCGGCCGGGCCGGGTCAGCGATCCGATCGGGGTGACGCCGGGGCGCGGAAGCGGACGCTCGTAGGGCCCGCTGCCGGCGGGCGTCACGCGCTCCTCGGCCACCGGCTGGTTGGCCCGCTCCCGCGCGGCGCGGGCTCCGGCGCCGGGCTCGGCGCCGTCAGCGCTCACCTGGCCGGCCGGCGTGGCCGCGGCGGACGCCGCCGCTGCCTTGGCAGCCAGGCCGCGGCCGGCCAGGCTCTCCACCCGGCTGCGGACGTCGAACGGCACGATGGTGGCCGCGGCGTGCGGGATCCGGCTGATGGCCGACGCCATCTTGTCGGCGGTCCGGTCGTGCAGGAGGCGGCCGACGATGGGCGTGAAACTCCGCCGCGGCAGGATCGCCGTGACCCCCACGCCAGGCAGCGCCGCCTCGGCGCCCACCAGGTTCGCCGCCGCGGCGGCGAGCCTGCGGTCGGGGCAGTCGACGAAGTCGAGCGGGACCCCCGGATTCACCCGCATCCAGTCCCGTCGCAGTTTGTCTGCCTGCAGGTTGTCGATCACGAAGTGCACCGCGCGCAGTGATGTCGGCCGCAGGCTGCGCGCGTACCTGAGGGCCGCGATGCTGGCGAGATCGTAGTCGTCGAGGAAGACGTAGGCGCTGCGGCGGGCATAGGTGGGCGGCTCCGGCGGGCCCCGCAGGCCAATTCCCTCGAGCACCCGGGCCTCCAGGCGGTACTGGCGGTTCAGGTAGATGAGGGCCGGCACACCGAAGATGAACAGGACGACCACGAGCCAGGCGCCCTCACCGAACTTGACCACGGCGAAGATCACGACGACGACGAGCGACGTAATGCCCGCTGAGAAGTTGATCACCAGCTTGTAGGGCCAGCCAGGTTCCCTGGTCGTGTAGTGAAACTTGGCCATGCCGAGGCCCGCCATCGTGAAGGCCGTGAACACGCCGATGGCATAGAACGGCACCAGGTTGTTGACGTTCGCGCCGACCGCGGCGAGCAGCGCGATGGACAGCACCGCCAGCACGACGATGCCGTTGGAGAACACCAGCCGGTGGCCGCGCTTCGTCAGCCAGCGAGGCAGGAAGGCGTCCTCGGCCACGAAGCTCGCGAGGAACGGGAAGCCGTTGAAGCTGGTGTTGCCGCCGGTAAAGAGGATCAGCGCGGTCGCGGCCTGCACCAGGATGAACAGAACGGTACCCGCCGCCCCGTAGCCGAACACGAGCCTGGCCTCCTGCGAGATCACCGTCGGCACACCGAGCTTGTACGGGGTGGCGTGCGTCACGTGGGCGATCCACGAGATGCCCGCGACCAGCGACCCCAGGATCAGGCCCTCGATGACGAGCACCCGGCGGGAGTTGCGGCCCTCCGGCGGCCGGAACGCGCTCACCGCGTTGGACACCGCCTCGATGCCGGTGAGCGACGAGCCGCCGTTGGCGAACGCCCGCAGCAGTACGAAGATCAGCCCAGCCGTGATGAGGCCGTTGTGGTTCGGCGTGCCAGTGACAATGCCCGCAGCCGGGTGATAGAGCGGCAGGCCGACCGTCGCTTCCTTGATCAGCCCGACGACGATCATCACGATCGCCACGGCCGAGAACAGGTAGGTCGGGACGGCGAACGACCGGCCGGCCTCCCGGATGCCGCGCAGGTTGCCGTAGAGCATGAGCAGCACGATCAGGATCGAGGCCACGGTCAGCCGGGTCGTGCTGTTTCCCAGCCAGTGCCAGGCGGACCCCACCGCGGCGGTGCCTGCCGCGACCTGCACGGCGACCGTGACCACATAGTCGATCATGAGCGCCACCGCGGCTATCTGCGCGACCCTCGGACCGAAGTTCTCCCGCGCGACCGCGTATGACCCGCCCGCCCGGGTGTAAACCATGACCACTTCCCGGTAGGACAGCACCACCAGCGCCATCACAAACAGCACCACGCCAGTGATCGGCAGCAGCACAGTGAAGGCAGTCACCGCCAGGCCGCCCTTGAGCAGCTCGATGAGGATCTCCTCGGTGCCGTAGGCCGATGAGGAGATGCCATCAGGCGACAGCACGCCGAGCGCCAGGCGCTTGGACAGCCGCTGCTCGCCGAGCTGCTCGTTGATCAGCGGCGTGCCGAGCAGCCTGCGCTTGAGCCCGTAGCCCACGCCCTCGGCCAGGTCGTCTCGCCGGGCCAGCGAGCCGACAACTCGTCGCATGGCCACGCTGTGGTGCCCCCCTCTCAGCAGCCCTGCCGTCCGGCGGCGCGCGCTCCCCTACCGTCCCGGCCCGGCCGGGCCACCCCCCGGCGGCCTACCAGGGGTGACGTGGCCTTCATACCACTGCACCGCCTGTGCCGGCGGAGCGGGCGCGGCGCAGCCCGCGCGCAGGCGTGGCAACGGGAGCCGCGCCTCGTACGGCGCACCGGCTCGGCCGAGGTGTCCAGCCGGACTTATGAGGACTTCGCCGCGGTCCGGTCGCGGCGGTCCCCCGCACATGACAGGCTGGCGACTGCGGGCAGGGTAGACCTTGCGCGTGGGTCACAGCGGCCCCAGCGGAAAGGCACGTCTGGTGAGCACGACACCGGCCGCAGCGCCAGGCCCTGTCGGCGGTTTCCGCACCGTGCGCCTGTCTGAGCTGCTCCGGCAGCCGGCCGGCGACTCCCACGGCGAGCTGATCGGTCGGCTGTCCGACGTCATCGTGCGGCTGCGCGGGGCCGACTTCCCCGTCGTGACCGGGCTTGTCGTGACGGTCGGGAGCCGGTCCCTGTTCGTGCCCATCGACCAGGTGGGCGTGCTCGGCGGCGCGCAGCTGCGGCTGGCCAGCACCCGGCTGGACCTGCGGCAGTTCGAGCGGCGCGAGGGAGAAGTGCTGCTGCGCGCCGATGTGCTTGGTCACCGGCTGCTCGACGTGGGCAGGGCGCGGCTGACCCGGGCCGCTGATCTGCAGCTCGCCCCCGCCCATGGCGAGTGGGTGGTGAGTGGCGTCGCGACGCACCGGCGGCCGCGGTCACTGCTCGGCAGGCTGGCAGGGCCGGCCGGCCAGGGTGGTGCTGAGCCGCAGTTCCGCGAGTGGGCACGGTTCGAGCCGCTGATCGGGCACACCGGCAGCGCGCTGGCCAGGCGGCCGTTCGGCCGCATCCGGCGGCTCAAGCCTGCCCAGATCGCCGACCTGCTTGAAGGTGCCTCTCTCGCTGAGGAGACCGACATCCTCGGTCAGGTGCACGCCGACCCCGAGCTTGAGGCCGACGTCTTCGAGGAGCTGGACGAGGACCTGGCGACCCGGCTGCTCGGCGCCCGTACCGACGCCGAGATCGCGGACGTACTGGCCAGGATGCGCGCCGACGACGCTGCCGACGCTATCGCGGAGTTGCCGCAGCGGCGGCGCCAGCCGGTGCTCGACCGACTGCCGCCAGGCCAGCAGGCCAAGGTGCGGACGCTGCTCGGCTACAACCCGGCCAGCGCGGGCGGGCTGATGGGCGTGGATTTTGTCACAGTCAGCGCCGGTGCCGTCGTCGCCGACGCCCTGGCAGCCGTCGCGGCGGCAGTCGCGCTCCAGCCTGAGGCACTGACCAGCGTGTACCTGCTGGACGAGCGGAGCCGGCTGGCGGGAGCGGCGCGGCTGGTCGCCCTGGTGCAGGCCGACCCTGCCGCGCCGGTCGCCGACGTAGCCGACTCCGATCCGGTGCGGGTGCTCGCGGACACGGACGTGGTGGACGTCGCGGTGCTGATGAGCGACTACAACCTGATCACGATCCCGGTGGTAGACGGGCGCCAGCGAATACTCGGCCTAATCACCGTCGACGACGCGCTGGAGGCGACGCTGCCCGCGGACTGGCGCCGGCGGGAGGCCGCCGAGCCGCCAGATGCCCATGGCGGCCGGGAGTCGTGACCTGCAGCTAGGTGCGGACCGCCCCGGTCACGAGCCAGTGCGAGCCGCGTGCGCGCAGCGTGAGGGTGACGAACCTGGCGAGCATCCACGCCGCGTAGGCCAGCCACAGCCCGACCAGCCCCCCGCCGGCCGTCACTACGAGCGCCGCTGCCGCACCGAAGACGGCCAGCGCCACGACTCCGGCGACCGCCAGATAGTCCTGGTCGCCGGCGCCGATGAGCACCCCGTCAAGGACGAACACGACGCCCGCGGCCGGCTGCTGCACGCTCACCACGAGCAGCACGGCGAGCAGCAGGCCACGCACCGCGGGCGTCACACCGAACAAGCCAGGCAGGACCGGCCGGAGGGCCAGCAGCAGCGCTGAGAACAGCGTGCCGTACCCGGCGCCCCAGCCGACCGCGCGCCGGGTGGCGGCGCGTGCGCCGGCGCTGTCGCCGGCGCCCAGATACCGCCCGGTGATCGCCTGGGCTGCGATGGCAATGGCATCGAGTGCGTACACGAACAGGTTCCAGACGCGCATGGCGACCTGGCTGGCGGCGACCGCCGCGTCCGACTGACGGGCCGCCAGCGCCGTCATGAGCACGAGCACCGCCTGCAGCGCCAGCGTGCGGAGCACGAGCGACACCCCGGCGCGGGCCGCCGTCCGGATCCCGGCCAGGTCGGGGCGGAGTCCCACGGCGGCGCGCCGGGCGCCGCGCGCCACAACTGCCAGGTAAGCGATACCTGACCCGGTCTGCGCGATGACAGTGCCCCACGCCGAGCCCGCGATGCCCCAGTGCAGGCCGAGCACCAGGGTCGCGTTGAGCGCGATGTTGGCCGCGTTGGCGCCGGCGGCGACGATGAGCGGCGTGCGCGTGTCCTGCAGGCCGCGCAGCACCCCGGTGCCCGCCAGCACGGCCAGCATCGCCGGGGCTCCGATAAGGCTGATCTGCAGGTACGTCACCGCCTGCCCGCTGACGGCCCCGCCCGCGCCAAAGGCCAGGACGATCCGCGGCGCGAGCGGCCAGGCCACCGCGAGTACGGCGAGCCCGATGACCGCGGCGAGCCACAACCCGTCGATGCCCTGCCGGATGGCCGCGTCGCGGCGCTCGGCACCGAGCTGACGCGCGACCGCCGCCGTGGTGCCGTAGGCGAGGAAGATCGACAAGCCGACCAGCGTGGCCAGGGCCTGGCTGGCCACCCCGAGGCCGCCGAGCGGAACCGTGCCGAGCCGGCCGACGATCGCGGCGTCGGCGAGCAGGAACAGCGGCTCGGTCACCAGCGCTCCGAACGCCGGCAGGGCGAGCCGCAGGATCTCCGCGTCCTGCGGGTTGCGACTAGCCAATCACGCCCCGGCCGCGCAGGTCCGCAATGTCCCCGGCCGACAGGCCGAGGCCGATGAGCACCCCGTCGGTGTCCGCTCCTGGCCGCGGCGGGGGCGGCGGGCGGTCGGCGGGAGTGCGGCCGAACCGCGGTGCCGGGGCTGGCTGAGTCACCCCGCCGACTGGCACGAATGCGTTCCTCGCGACGGCGTGCGGATGCGCCGGGGCCTCGGCGAGGCTCAGCACGGGTGACACGCACGCGTCCGTGCCCGCGAACACCTGCTCCCACTCGGCTCTCGTGCGCTGGCCGAACGTGTCGGCGAACCGCTGCCGCAGCACCGGCCAGCCCGCCCGGTCATGCTGCGCTGGCAGGCCCGCGTCGAGAAGGCCAAGGCCGTGCAGCAGTGCCGTGTAGAATTGCGGCTCGAGCGCGCCGACCGCGACGTACCCGCCGTCCGCGGTGGCGTAGGTGTCGTAGAACGGCGCCCCGCCGTCGAGGAGATTGCTGCCACGCGTGTCCTGCCAGCCGCCCGCCGCGCGCAGGCCGTACACGAACGACGTGAGCAAAGCCGAGCCGTCGACCATCGCAGCGTCAACGACCTGGCCGGTACCGCTGCCCGCGCGCTCGACGAGTGCCGCCAGGATGCCGAGCGCGAGCAGCATGCCGCCGCCACCGAAGTCGCCGATCAGGTTCACCGGCGGTACCGGTGACTCGCCTGCGCGGCCGACCATGCCGAGGGCGCCGGAGACGGCGATGTAGTCGATGTCGTGCCCGGCCGTGTGAGCCAGCGGGCCGTGCTGGCCCCAGCCCGTCATCCGGGCGAAGATCAGGCCGGGATTGCGACCGGCGCACACGTCAGGACCGAAACCCAGCCGTTCCGCGACACCCGGCCGGAAGCCCTCGACCAGCACGTCAGCGTCCTCGATCAGCCGCAGGAGCAGGTCGATCGCGGCGCCATCCTTCAGGTTCAGGCCGATCGAGCGGCGGCCGCGGCTGAGCGGATCGCGGGGCTGCGCGGCCTGCGGCCCGCACCGCTCGGCGCGGTCGACTCGCAGCACGTCGGCACCGAGGTCAGCCAGGATCATGCAGCCGAACGGGGCGGGCGCCAGGCTGGCGATCTCGATCACTTGCACGCCGGTGAGTGGCCCCATCTCGCCTCCGCATCCGTGGCCGGACCCGGTCCGGCGCCTGTGCAGAGATCGTAGTGCCCGACCGGGCCAGGACCCATCCGCTGACCCGGGCTAACGGCGGCTACCGGTCCGGGGCCGGCGCGGCTCTGGCCGGGCTCCGGCTGGCCGGTCGCGCGCTCGGCGAGGAGCAGCGCCAGGGTCGGGCAGTCGGCGACGGCGCGCCGGGCCAGCGACATCAGCCGCAGCGGCACCGGACCCGGCCGGATGACGGGATAGCCCCACGGGTCGGCGGAAATGAGCTCGGGCAGCAACTCGATGCAGAGCCCGCGCGCGTCGCAGGCGATCGGGTTGACGCGCAACTCAAGCTCACGGGGTGAACCCGTGGCCGGCCGGCCATCCCGGCGCTGGCTCACGAGTAGCTCGGCGGGATCGGCAGGATCGCGGGCCGCCGGGTTCGCTCGCAAGGGCCGGCCCGCGCGTGCGCCCGCAACTCGGCGGCGAAGACCGCGAGCGCGCTGGTCACCAGGCCGGCTGTGCCGTCGGGCAGGTGGCAGGCGCCGCGCCCGGTGATCAGCTCGGTCAGCTGGCGCGCCCAGCCGATGATGTCGGCGTCCGGCTGACCGAACGCGATCCAGTTCATCGCCTCGGCAAGGGCTGGCATGCCGTTCCGGCATGGCCCGCACTGGTCCGCGATCTGGCTGGCCAGGAAGCCGGTGACGCGGGCGGTCTCGGCGAGTCCGCACGCCGTGCCAGGCAGCACAGCGAGCACGCCGGACCCGAGCGACGCCCCGGCGGCACGCAGCCCCGGCTCGCTCACCGGCACGCCGAGCGCCGCTGGCAGCGGCAGCCAGGTGCCGAAGTAACCGCCGGCCAGCACGGCCTGGGCCGGCGAGTCAAGGCCGGAGCGTCGCAGCACCTCCTCGAGCGGGGCTCCAAGCGGAATCTCCCGCACGCCTGGCCGCGTTACCGCGCCGGTCACCGTGACCAGCGCCGACCCGGGTGACTCCGCGCGGCCGATGGAGCGGAACCACGCCGCGCCGTAACGGGCAATCAGCGCCACGTGGGCGAGGGTCTCGACGTTGAGCACGAGCGTCGGCTGACGGCGCACCCCCTTGTCCGAGGGCCGTGGCGGGACGAAGGCAGGCCTGGGCCGGCCGCCGTTCAACACGCTGACGAGCGCGGTCTCCTGGCCCGCCAGGTAGCCATCGTGCCCGCCGCTGACCTCGATCGCCACACGGCTGAGCCCGGCCTGGTCGCGCTCGGCTGCCGCGTCCCTGAGCGACCGAGCCAGGCCGCCGCCCGAGCCGACGCACAGGTAGGCGCGGGCCGCCCCGATCGCCTCGCCGGCCAGCGCGATGCCGTCAAGCACCAGATGCGGTGAGCGGGTCAGCAGCACGGCGTCCTTGCTGCTGGCTGGCTCGGACTCCGAGCCGTTGGCCACCACGACGGCAGTGCCGCGGCCACCGGCTGCGTCGGCGACCGCCCTGAGCTTGCGGCCGGCCGGGAAGGCGCCGCCGCCGCGACCGGTGAGCCCGGCACGCTCCACCTCCGCGATGAGGGCGGCGGACCCGGCGGCTTGCAGCGGTACCGGTCCGTAGTGCGCGAGGTGCGCGGCCAGGGACATCGGCTGGTCGCGCACGATGAGCCGCAAGTCACCCGGTCCTGGCGGCCGGCCCGTAC